>JAEHDK010000124.1 GCA_016880465.1 Micromonosporaceae bacterium | reverse complement strand
GTGGGCGATACTGGGATCGAACCAGTGACCTCTTCGGTGTGAACGAAGCGCTCTCCCGCTGAGCTAATCGCCCTCTCGGCGGCGCCTCACTGTACCCGACCCGGTCGGCCGAGTGCACATCGTCGGTCAGTGCGTGGCCAGGTAGTTCATGATCCGGGCCAATATGTCGATGCCGAAGCTCAGCCTGACCGAGGTCCACACCACCACGGCGACGAACACCAGCCCCGCCATACCGAGCAGGATGCGTGCGGGCCAGGAGCGGGTCGCCACCCACTTCCACCACCGGCTCAGTTGCCGGTGGGTGAACCGCAACAGGTGTCGGGCCCACACGAACTCGATGGCCCAGATGCTCAGGCCCAGCAGTACGATGGCCCAACCCGGGCCCGGCAGCGGGATCAGTCCGATACCGACCACGACGAACGCGAACCCGACGAACGCGACGGCGGCCCGCAGGGCGAAGCGTCCGGTGGGGTTGGACCGGATCACGCGGTACGTCGTGCGGACAACCTCGGTCATCCGCGCTCGACGCCCACCGGTCACTGTCACCCCGCCCGTTACTCCTTGGGACGACCGCACGTTACCCGAGTGAGTCGACGTCTGACCCATACCCGACGCCGGGCAGGTCCCGATGCGGAACGGAAACTGGACATCGTACAA
The DNA here is from genome assembly GCA_016880465.1 of Micromonosporaceae bacterium. Lineage (GTDB taxonomy): Bacteria > Actinomycetota > Actinomycetes > Mycobacteriales > Micromonosporaceae > EFPC-2. Next base: position 29,035 of record JAEHDK010000124.1, on the reverse strand, counting down.
CAAAGATGTACATTCCAGCTAGGCTTTCGGGCTGCTATCCCACTACTGGGTGAGATCAGCGTATGGCGGAGCGTGACGGGGAGTATCACCTGAGTATGGGAGAGGCGGGGTCGCGAGAGCCCGCAGCGGTGCCGGGGGGAGTACGTCATGAGTGCTATTCATCCTACGACCGTCGAGGTCGAGACGTCGTTGCGGCTGGTTGCGCCCGACGCCACCTCTGTGCCGGTACGCGCAAGCCTGCGCTACGACCCGGCAGACCCATATGCGGTGCATGTCCTGTTCCACGCGGAGTCCGCTGGCGGCGAGGCGGTCAGCTGGTCGTTCGCGCGCGAACTGCTGGCGACCGGGCTCGACGAGCCGGCCGGCATCGGCGACGTACGGGTCTGGCCGTGGGCCACGCCGCGCGGTGACTTCGTCGCGCTCGCGCTGTCGTCGCCCGACGGCAACGCGCTGTTCGAGGTCCCGCGCAGCGTGCTGGTCCGGTTCCTGCGGCGTACGTACGTCGTCGTGCCGCGCGGGCGGGAGAGCGACCATCTGGACATCGACACGGCGGTGAACCGGTTGTTGGCGGGTCGCTGACCCGCCCGACCGGCGGCGGTACGGCCCGGACGGCCGGCCGCCGCCGCGGCATCTCGAGCGCGGACCAGCGGGCCCGCCCGCGTCAGGACGCCCGTACGGCCACGACCGCCGTCCCGTACGCGCAGATCTCGGCCCAGTAGTCGCTGATCTCGCGGTGGTCGAAGCGCATGCCGATCACCGCGTTCGCCCCCTTGCGCGCGGCCGCGAGCGCCATCCGCGCCACCGTCTCCTCGCGCCAGTGCGCGAGTGCCGTGTTCGACCTCGGGTTGTACTCGCCGTCCAGGCCCTTGACGCCTTCGGAGTACGGGTTGTGCGTACGGGTAGCCACGCCGACGACCTGACCCAGGATCGCCCGGATCTCGTAGCCGGGCAGGGAGTCGATGGTGACGACCAGCATGGGCCGCATGTGCGTGGCACTCCAGTTCGGTAGGGCCGTCGTACGGGCGGCCGCGACACGGCTTTTGGAAGGGATCCGCGCCGCGGCCGCATCAGGCAAATGCCCGTAAACCCGACTATCAAAACACGAGCGTCTCGGTCAGTGCGTTCCGTAGCGGGGTCGGGGCAACGCCGAACGCGGCCGTGGCGGCGCTCGAGTCGAGCACGAAGGGTGCGGCGAGCTGGTAGCTCACCGACGTACGTCCAGCTGTGCGGTGCGTCCAGGTTGGCCGGGACCCGGGCGACCCTTCCGGCCCGTACCCGTGGCAGCACCGAGGTCGGTGAACAGCGAGCGGACGCCGGTACCCAGATGGAGGGTTGATCCCCGCCGGACGGGGCATTTGCAGCGTCATGGGCATCGCCGGAGACGAACGTACCCATGCCCCGGCCGACTCGTCCCTGGCCGAGCTGGTGCAGCGGGCGACGGACCAGATGTCCCGACTGGTACGGGACGAGCTGCGCCTTGCCCGGGCCGAGCTGGCCGCGAAGGGCCGCCACGCGGGCATCGGGGTCGGGTTGCTCGGCAGCGGTGGGGTGATTGTGTGGTACGCCGTTGCCGTGCTGCTCGCCGCGGCCGTCCTCGGGCTGGCGGAGGCCCTGCCCGCCTGGCTCGCGGCGCTGATCGTCGGCGCGGCAATGCTTCTGGCCGCCGGCGTGCTGGCGCTGGTCGGCCGCGGTCAACTGCGCCGGGCCGTACCGCCGGTCCCGGAGGGAACCGTCACCGAGGTACGCAAGGACATCGAGACCGTCACGTCGGCCACCCAGCGAAGGGCAGCGCGATGAACCCGGCCGACCAGGCAGCGGCGCTGAGGGCAGAGATCTGGCGTACGCGTGAGGAGCTCAGCGAGACGCTCGAGGCGCTGGCTGCGAAGGCGAATGTCAAGGCGCGGCTGGGTCGCACGCTGGCGCAGCCCGCCGTGCGCTGGCGGATCGCGGCGTGCGGCGGGGTCGTGCTACTCGTCGCGGCCGGGTTGGTGGTGTTGCGCCGATGGCGTCGATGACGAACCTGCTCTACAAGCCGGTCGGCGCCCTGCTCGGGTTCGGCGCCAGCCTGGTGGCCGGCATGCTGTTCAAACAGGTGTGGCGCATCGCCAGGCAGAACGAGGCGCCGAACGCGACGGACGAGGAACGCCGTTGGGGCGAGATCCTGGCCGCCGCCGCGCTGCAGGGCGCGAGCTTCGCCGTAGTGAAGGCGGCCGTCGACCGGGCCGGCGCGCAGGGCATGCGGCGGGTCACCGGCGCCTGGCCGAGCTGACCGCGCCGCTGCTATCGCTCGCCCTCGCGGGCTCGCGGGACGCTGGTGGACTGCCGGATCACGAGCATGGTCGGCAGTACGGTCGTCGTGGGCACCAGCTCGGTGCCGAGGCACAGCGGTTCGAGCAGCGTCCTGGCGGCGAGCCGACCCTGTTCGGCGGCCGGCTGGGCCACCGTGGTGAGCCCGACGGCCGCCGCCGCGTCGTGATCGTCGATGCCGACCACGCTGACGTCCTCGGGTACCCGCAACCCGGTCTGCCGCAGGACCGCCATAGCGCCCATCGCCATCTCGTCGCAGGCCGCGAAGATCGCGGTGGGCGGCATGCCCCGGCCGAGCAGCTCGGTGGTGGCGTGGCTGCCGCCGGCGATCGTGAACGGAGCCTCGGCGTACCGCGCCGGATCCGGCTCCAGCCCGGCCTCGCGCAGCGCCAGCTCGTACCCGGCCCGGCGGTCGAGGTGCGTGGTGAACGGGAGCTCGTCGGTCGGGTCACCGGAGATGTGCGCGATGCGCCGGTGGCCGAGCGCCAACAGGTGCCGGGTCGCCGTCGCGGCCGCGGCCACGTCGTCGATGCGTACGCTGGGCCATCCGGTCACCGGCGTACCCGAGCTGACCGTGATCCCGGGTAGCGGCAGGCCGGCGACCACGTCGATGTCCTCGGGCTGCAGCGGGGTGGCCATCAGCATCATCGCGTCGACCCGCTTGTGCAGCGAGGCCGCCTGGTGCACGAGCCGCCGGCGCGCGCCCTCCCGCCCACCGAGGTTGTAGAGCAGCAGGTCGTACCCGGCCTCGTGCAGCGTACGTTCGACCGCCTCGACCGCGGTCGCGAAGAACCACCGGGTGATGCGCGGTACGACGACCGCGATCGACCGGGTCTTCCCGCCGGCGAGCCGGGAGGCGCTGGGGGAGGCGACGTAGCCGAGGCGGGCCGCCGCCTCAAGCACCCGGGTACGGGTCGGCCCGGACACCTCGCGGAGCCCGCGCAGTGCCCGGGAAACGGTTGCGGTCGATACGCCGGCCAGCCGGGCGACATCGTCGATCGTGGCCATCGCCGTTGCGCGCCCCGGGTCGCGCCTGTCAGCCCTTGACGCTGCCGGCGAGCAGACCGCGGACGAAGTACCGCTGGAGCGAGAAGAAAACCGCGAGCGGGACGACGATCGAGACGAACGCACCGGCGGTCAGCAACTCCCAGCTACGGCCGAAGCTCCCGCCGAGCTGTGCCAACCGTACGGTCAGGGGGGCCACGTCCGGCGTACCGCCGGTGAAGGTAAGGCCGACGAGGAGGTCGTTCCAGACCCAGAGGAACTGGAAGATGGTGAACGACGCCAGCGCCGGCGTCGACAGCGGCAACACGATCGACCGGAAGGTCTTGAAGTGGTTGGCGCCGTCGACCATGGCGGCCTCCATCACGTCCCGCGGCAGCTGTGCGATGAAGTTGTGCAGCAGGAACACGGCGATCGGCAGCGCGAACATCGTGTGCGCCGTCCACACCGGGACGTATGTGCCCTGCAGGTCGATCCCCACGCGGGCCAGCTGTTCGTTGAACAGCTGCTGCAGCGGGATCAGCGCCAACTGCAACGGCACCACCTGCAACGCGAAGATGATGAAGAAGATCGTGTCGCTGCCCTTGAACCGCACCCACGCCAGGGCGTACGCCGCCATCGCCGCGAGGGTCAGCGGGATGATGGTGGCCGGGATGGTGATCGCCAACGAGTTGACCAGATACGGCATGAGTCCGGCGCTCGACCCGAAGCTGCTCTGGAAGAGGACCGTCTCGTAGTTCGACAGCGTCACGTGCGGGTTGGTGAAGATGGTCCACCAGCCGGTCGTGGCCACCTCCCGGGCGGGCCGGACCGACGTCACGAACAGGCCGAAGGTCGGGATCGTCCAGAGGACCGCCATCACGATGACGATGAGCGACGCTATCGGGCTGCTGAACGACCGGCGGACCGCCTTCGCGGCGGGCAGAGCGGGTCTGGCCCTGGCCTGCTCGGCGGTGACAGTTCCGGCAGTCATCGCGTGGCACGCTCCTTCCGCAGTTGGATGATGTTGTAGATGACGAGCGGGAGCACCGCCACGAACAGGATCACCGCGAGGGTGCTGCCGCGGCCGGCATCGAACTGGACGAACTTCTGGGAGTACATCTCGTTCGCCAGGATCTGCGTACCGAAGTTGCCGCCGGTCATCGTACGGACGATGTCGAAGACCTTGAGCGTGGTGATCATGACGGTGGTCAGGACGACGATGAGCGTGTTGCGGATCATCGGGATGGTCACGTAGAAGAGCAGCCGAGGGCCCTGGGCGCCGTCGATCCGGGCGGCCTCGGTGATCTCGTCGGGCACGGCCTTGATCGCGGCGGACAGTACGACCATGGCGAAACCGGTCTGGACCCAGATCATGATCACCATGAGCAGGAAGTTGTTGAGCGGTTGCTCCAGGATCCAGTTCGGCGGGTGTTTCCAGCCGAGCGCGATGACGACCTGGCTGAGCAGGCCGACCTGCGGCTGGTTCGGATCCCGGGCCTCGTAGACGAAGCGCCAGATGAAGCTCGCCCCGACGAACGACACCGCCATCGGCATGAAGATCAGCGACTTGTAGAACGACTGCCGTTTCATCCGGTCGACCAGCAGCGCCATGGCGAGCCCCAGCACGGTGGTCACAACCGGCGCAATGATGATCCACAGCAGCGTGTTGGTGAGCACCTGGCGGATCGGGTCCGAGGTGAACGCCCAGATGTAGTTCCTGTTGCCGACGTACCGGGTGCTGTCGTCGTTGCGGAAGCTCAGGTTGATCGTGCCGAGCGCCGGAATGACGAGGCCGAACAGGAGCAGCACGAGGGCCGGACCGAGGAACACCGCGATGGTCAGCGGCCGCGCGATACGGCCGGTCGCCCGCCCCGCGGCGAAGAACACCAGCAGCACGATGCCCAGGAAGGCCGCGACGACGACGAGCGTGTTCTGGAACTTCAGCGCCGCATCGGACCACACGGAGTCGGCGAGCACCGCGGTCGTACCGGACATGGACGTCTTCCCCTTCGCTGGGTCGGGTCGGCTGGGCGGTCACCGGTCGCGGCCCGGCGTACGCCGAGCCGCGACCGGGTATCCGGCTACCGGGTCAGGCCGGCCACTGCCCGTCGATGTCCTTGGCGATCTGCTCGACGGTCTTGCCCTCCGCGAACCAGGCGGTCATCGACTTCCACTCCTGACCGGCGCCCACCGCGGGCGGCATCAGGTCGGACGCGTCGAACCGGAAGGTCGTGTCGGGGTCGGTCAGGTACCTGGCCGACAGCTTGTCGATCGGGTCGGTGTAGGCGCTCTTGTCCGCGGCCTGGTTCGCCGAGACCCAACCGGTCGCCGCCTTGATGCGGCTGGTGTGCCACTCGGGCGTGGTCAGGTAGGTCTGCACGGCCTGGACCTCCGGCCGGTTCGCGAACGCGGTCACGAACTCGCCGCCACCCACCACCGGAGTCTTGATCGAGGCGTCGATCTGCGGCAGGTAGAACGCGAACACGTCACCGTCCTCGGCGATCTTCGTGCCCTTCGGCCACTGCGCGCCGTAGAACGATGCCTGCTGGAGCATCCAGCACTGGCCGGTCAGGATCGGCTTGCCCGCGTCCTGGAACGTCGTGGTCGCGATCGACCTGACGTCGCCGAACCCGCCGTTGACGTACCTCGGGTTGAGCATCCAGGACTGCACCTGCTGCATCGCCCGGAGGATCTCGGGCGAGTTGAACTTGATGTCGTGGCTGATCCACTTGTCGTAGACGTCGCCGCCACCGGTACGCAGGACGACCTGCTCCAACCAGTCGGTCGCCGGCCAGCCGGTGGCCGTACCCGACGCGATGCCGCCGCACCACGGCTTCTTGCCCGTGCCGGCGATCGTGTCGCTGAGCGCCATCATCTCGGTCCAGCTGGTCGGCACCTTGTAGCCGGCCGTGGTGAACGCCTTCGGCGAGTACCAGACGAGCGACTTCATGTTCGCGCTCATCGGCGCGGCGTAGAAGGTGCCGTTGACGGTGCCGTACGCCTTCCACGTCGCGTTCCAGTACCGCTCGGCGTTGGACACCGTGGCCTGCGACGGCTTGGCCACCTTGCCCGTACTGACCATCTTCTGGAGCAGGCCGGGCTGCGGGATGATCGCGAGGTCGGGGGCGTTGCCGCCGTTGACCCGTACCCCTAGCTGGGACTCGAAGTCGTTGGAGCCTTCGTAGGAAATCTTGATGCCCGTGCAGTCCTCGAATTCCTTCCAGGACTTCTGCAGCGAGTCGGATTCCGGGCTGATGATCGAGGCGAACATTTTCACGGTCGTGCCGGCGTGGCCTGCGAACGGCTGGAACTGGGCGCAGGCCCCGGTCAGGGTCGGTACCGGCTGGGCCTTGTTGTCGCCTGAGTTCTTCGCACAGGCGGACACCACCAGTATGGTCGCGACGGCTGGCGCCACCAGCACGAGTGCTCGGCGACGGGTGCGCGCAGTCATGGGCGCTCCTCCCAGATTCTGGAACTGTATCGGTGCCCTCATGTAAGCGCTTGCATGAATTCGTTGTCTAGCCCCGGCAGACCCTGGCGCGGGTAACGTTTTGGACACCTGCGGCTGCTAAGGGAGTGCGGCCCGTAACGCGCGGTGATGGCGGGCGGCCTCGGCCATGGCCGCGACCTCGTCGGGGGATGCCGCGACGGACTCGAACCGGGGTGCGGGATCGACTCCGGTCGCGAGTGCCGCCGCACCCCGCGCCCCGACCTCCCGCTCCAGGCTGCGCATGGCCCGCCCGCCGAACGCGGCCGCGAGGCGCCGCGCCAACCAGGGTGAGGCGGATACGGCGCCACCGCCGAGGACCGCGGTCGCGCGCCCGTCCGGATCCAGCTGCCGGGCGCCCTCGGCGAGCTCGTGGCAGATCCCTTCGAGGGTCGCGGCGACCAGGTCGACCGCGGTCGTCGCGAGCCGGAGCCCGTGCACCGTACCGACGCCGTGGGCCGGCAGCGGCGGCCGGTGGCCGGCATGGAACGGCAGCGACACCAGGCCGTGGGCACCGGGTGCGAGCCCGGCCAGTGCAGCGTCGCCGGGATGCTCGCCGACGACCCGGCAGACCCAGTCGTAGAGGACACCGCCGGCGGAGTAGGCCAGGCCGAGCACGCTGCGGTCGGCGTCCAGGCGGTACCGCCAGACCGTGCTGGGTGGCTCGGGCATGCCGGGCACGACGATCCGGATCGCGGCCGACGTACCCAGCGTCACGCTGAGCTGGTTCGGCCCCATGCAGCCGACCCCAGCCGCGCTCGCCGCGCCGTCGCCGACCGCGAGCGCCACCTGTGCCTCCGCGAGCTCGGGCCAGCGCCGCCGGTACTCGTGCCGGAGCCGGCCCCGGTACCGGTCCGGCGCGATCGGCGGCAGGGCAGCCTCGGTCACCCCGGCCAGCTCCAGCGCCTCCGGATCCCACCGGCCGGTCATCGTGTCGAGGGCGCCGGTGCCGGACGCGAAAGACAGCGAGGCGTCCGGTACCCCCATCAGTTCCCGGGTGAGGTACTCGGCAAGGCCGGCCCAGCGCTGGGCGCGGCTGCCCTGCCGGCGGAGCCAGGCGATCCGGACCGGCCAGTAGAGCGCGTGCCACCAGGCCCCGGTACGCCGGTGGAAGTCCACCGGATCGGCCGGCCCCGGCCCCTCGGTCTCGGCTCGAGTGTCCATCCAGGACAATCCCGGTCCGATCGGCCGGTAGTTCGCGTCCATCGCCAGCAGTGAGTGCCACTGGCACGCGGCGGCAACCACCGCGGTGCCGGCGAGCGCGCCGCCAGCGTGCAGTTGGTCGACGCAAGCGACGGTCGCGGCCAGGTACTCCTCGGCGTCCAGCGTGGCGGCGCCGGACCCGTCCTGGGTCAGCTCGACCGGTCGGCGCGCCACGGTCTCCGGGCGCAGGTCGGCGTCGAACACCACGGCCCGTACCGAGGATGAGCCGAGGTCGAGCGCGAGGGTCCGTGCCGCCGTGGCCATGGCCGCTCCTTCCTTGCTGTCCTGCACCTGCCCACTGTGGCGCAGCTCGATTCGGCCGGCGCGATACCGAGTGGCAGGACGTGGAAATTCCACCGTTCGTGGGTTGAGTGGGTGCCCGACGAGCGGTTAGCGTCTCAGGCCCGCCCACCGCAGGGCTGCCACCGGCAGCCCGCCGACCGGCGGTCCCGCCCGCCCCGGAGCAAGGACCACGCATGCGTACTCTTCCGCTGGCCGATGAGCTCTTCCTCATCGGCCACGACGAGTACTCCGGTAAGCCGCGGGTGAGCGCCGCCGCGCTCGACAGCGGCCTGGCCGGCGCGGTGCTCGGCGAGCTGCTCCTGGACGGCCGGCTCACCGTGGAGGACGGCCGGGTCCGGCTCCGCGACCCGCGGCCGATCGGTGAACGGGTCAGCGACGCCGCCCTGGCCGAGGTGTTCAAGCAGCGGGAGCCGTGGCCGGTCCGCAGCTGGGTCGAGTACCTCCGCCGGGAGGTCCGGGACATGGTGGGTCGGCGGCTCGTTGCGGGCGGCCTCGTACGCCGCCAGCGCAGCCGAGGGCTGGTCCGTACGAGTGTCCGGTTCCCCGCCCGGGACCCGCTGACCGCGGCCAGCCCGCGGGTACGGCTGCGGTACCTGCTCGACCACGCCGAGCTCGTGGACCTGCCGACCGCGACGCTCGCCGCGCTGGTCGCGAGCACCCGGCTGGAGCACGTGCTGGCGATGGAGTCGAGCCGCCGGGTCCGGGACGTGATCGCCGAGCTCACCCAGGACCTGCCCGCGGCCCTGGCCGCGCTGGCGAACGGCGTCGACGCGGCGGTCGGTGCGGTCACGCTGACCATCCGTCGCTGACCCGCCCCCGGCGGTACCCCCGTCTTCGTGGTTGACATGCCCCTGGGGTGGCGCGCCGGACGCCACGGGACTAGACACCAGCTATGACCATAAATAGGAGATGGACGATCCGCCCGGTGCGGTCCGGCCTCGCCGCCGCACTCACCCTCGGGCTGCTGCTCACCAGCGCGGCGTCCGCTTCGGCCGTACCAGCGGTCGGATCCGCGGGCGGCGGTACGGTGCTCGGCGGCGTCGACCTGGAGACGGCGACCGTGCTGGACCTGCAGCAGGCGATCGACCGGCACCGGCTCAGCTCGGTCCGGCTCACCGTGTTCTACCTGAACCGGATCCGGTCGCTGAACCCGCGGCTGCACGCCGTGATCGAGACGAACCCGGACGCTCTGCAGGACGCTGCAGCCAGCGATGTGCACCGGCGCCAGCACGGCGCGCGCAGTGCGCTGGAAGGGATCCCGGTCCTGCTCAAGGACAACGTGGACACCAAGGACCGGCAGCACACCACGGCCGGGTCGTTCGCGTTGATCAACGCGCGGCCAGCCCGCGACGCGTTCCTCGTGCAGCGGCTGCGGGCGGCCGGCGCGATCGTGCTCGGCAAGGCGAACCTGTCCGAGTGGGCCAACTTCCGCTCACTCACCTCGTCCAGCGGCTGGAGCGGGCGCGGTGGACAGACCAACAACCCGTACGTGCTGGACCGCAACCCCTGCGGTTCGAGCAGCGGGTCCGGCGTCGCGGCCGCGGCCAACCTCGCGACCGTCACGATCGGTACCGAGACCGACGGCTCGATCGTCTGCCCGTCCGGTGCGAACGGCATCGTCGGCATCAAGCCGACGCTCGGCCTGGTGAGCCGCGCCGGCGTGGTGCCGATCTCCGCCGAGCAGGACACCGCGGGCCCGATGACCCGCAACGTCACCGATGCGGCGGCCGTACTCTCGGTGATCCAGGGGGTCGACGCGCGGGACCCGGCGACCGCGCCGGCCGGCCCGTTCGTCGGCCGCGACTACCTGGCGGCCCTCAACAAGAATGCCTTGCAGGGCAAGCGGATCGGCGTCTGGCGGGGCGGCATCGGCGACAACGCCGAGGTGGCCGCGCTGCTCGACGCGACGGTCGCCAAGCTGCGCTCGCTCGGCGCGACGGTCGTCGACAACGTCGACCTGCCGGGGCTCGACGACGCGTTCAACAACGAGTTCCCCGCGCTGCTGACCGAGTTCAAGCACGACATCAACGCCTATCTGGCCGGTACGCCGGGCAGCCACCCGGCCGACCTCGCCGGACTGATCGCCTTCAACCAGGCGAACGCGGATATCGAGATGCCGTTCTTCCAGCAGGAGATCTTCGAGATCGCCGAGGCCACGAGCGGCGACCTCACCGATCCGGCGTACCTGCAGCAGCGGGCGACCGCGACCGGCTCGGCGCGGGCCGCGATCGACACCGCGATCGCCACCAACAACCTCAGCGCGATCGTCGCGCCGACCAACAACGCGGCCTGGGTGACGAACCTGCAGACCGGTGACGACTTCACCGGCTTCGTCAGCTCGTCCGGCCCGGCCGCGGTGGCGGGGTACCCGAACATCACCGTGCCGGCCGGCTACTCGCAGGGCGTCCTGCCGCTTGGCATGTCGTTCTTCGGCGGGCGGTGGAGCGAGCCGACGCTGATCTCGCTCGGGTACGCGTTCGAGCAGGCCACCAACGTACGCAAGCCGCCGACGTTCCTGCCCACCCTCCCCACGCTGGCCGCCGCCTCGACCGGGTCCACGGCCACCGCCACCACGCATCACCTGTGGTAACAGCCGGCGCCCGGCCCGCCCCCCCCGGGGCCCCCGCGCCCGGTGTCACCTGCGGCGGCCGGACATGCCGCGGATCGCGGCGATGAGGAGCGCGGCGCCGACGACCAGCCCTACCCAGCGCGCGTCGTGATGATCTTGTCGCCGTGGGCCCGTACGTCGTCGAGCGCGTTCCGGGCGAGCGCCGAACCCAGGCCCTTCCCGCCGCTCGGCGGGCCGAATGGACAGCCGGCCGCTAGCATGCGGGCATGCCCCGGACCCGCCCTCGCGCCGCCCTCGTCACCCTCGCCCTCGCCGCCGTGCTCGCCGGCTCCGCCGCCTGTACGGGCAAGGGCTCCGGATCGGCCGGCGATCTGCCGGCCGGCGACGTCCTGCTGAAGGAGTCCGCAACGGCGATGCGCGGCCTACAGACCGTCCTGTTCGCGATCGAGGCCGACGGCACGGTCGGCGGCATCGCCCTGCGCCGCGCCAGCGGCACGCTCACCAAGGAGGGCAACGCCAAGGGGAACGCCCAGATCGAGCAGGGCGGCGCGACCGTCCAGCTGGACTTCGTGGTCGTCGGCGACAGCATCTACCTCAAGGGGCCCACGGGCGGGTACCAGAAGCTCCCGCTCGCGGTGGCGTCCAGCGTGTACGACCCGTCGGCGATCCTCGATCCCGACCGTGGCGTACCCAAGCTGCTGGACACCGCGACCGAGGCGAGGACCGAGGGCCGGGAGAAGGTCAACGGCACCGACTGCTACCGGGTGGCCGCCAAGCTCGACGGCGCCGCACTGTCCACAGTGGTCCCCGGCGCGACCGATACGACGCCCGGCCAGCTGTGGCTCGCCGCGGACTCGAAGCGCCTGCTGAAGGCGCGGGTCGGCGTACCCGGTGACGGTGGCAAGACCACGACGGTGACCGTGACGTTCAGCGAGTTCGACAAGCCGGCGGACATCGGTGCCCCCTCGTAGCGAGGCGGCCGTCGAGGCCGCGGTGCCGGCCGCCGTACGCCGGCCGAGCCGGTTCACGCTCGGGGTCGGCGGCGTGGCGGTGCTGCTCGCCGCGCTCGACGCGTACGTGGTCGTCACGCTGCTGCGGCCGATCGCCAACGAGATGGGCGTGGCCGACAACCACCTCGAGCGCGCGATTCCGATCGTGACCGGGTTCCTGCTCGGGTACGTGGCGGGCATGCCGCTGCTCGGCCGGCTGTCCGATCGGTACGGGCGCCGCGCGCTGATCCTCGGCTGCCTCGCCGGGTTCGCCGGCGGGTCGGCCATCACCGGGTGGGCGACCACGATGAACGAGCTGGTGGTCGGCCGTACCGTGCAGGGGCTCGCCGGCGGTGCGCTGCTGCCGGTGACGATGGCGCTGGTCGCGGACCTGTGGGACGAGGCCCGCCGGCCGGTGGCGCTCGGCGCCGTCGGTGCGATGCAGGAGCTGGGCAGCGTGCTCGGCCCGCTCTACGGCGCCGGGATCGCGGCCTGGCTCGGCGACTGGCGCTGGATCTTCTGGCTCAACCTACCGCTGGCCGCGCTCTCCGCGTTCGTGGTGATCTTCGGCATCCCGCGGATCACCCGCCCGGCCGGCGACGCCCGGCCGCGGGTCGACGTGGTCGGCGGCATCCTGCTCGCCGCCGCGCTCGCGCTGCTGGTCGTCGGGCTCTACAACCCGGACCCGCAGGGCGCGGTGCTGCCCTCGTGGGGTCCGGTGACGCTGGCCGCGGGCGCTGGTGCCCTGCTGCTGTTCGCGGTGTGGGAGCGGTTTGCCCGCACCAAGCTGCTGGACCCGCGCGGCGTCACCGGCCGGCCGTACCTGGCGGCGCTGCTGACCAGCCTGTTCACCGGCGGCGCGCTGATGGTCACGCTGGTCGACATGCAGCTGGTCGCGCAGACGCTGCTCGGCCGGGACGAGGTCGGCGGTGCACTGCTGCTCGCCCGGTTCCTCATCGCGCTGGCGGTCGGCGCGGCCCTCGGCGGCCTGCTCGTCCGGGCGTTCGGGGAGCGCTGGGTGGTGTTCGTGGGGCTCGCGCTGGCCGCCGCGGCGTACCTGCTGATCGCCAACTGGCCGGCCGACGTGCTCGCGGCCCACCACCAGGTCGCCTCGCTCCGCCTGCCCCGGCTCGACGCCGACCTCGCGGCGGCCGGGCTCGGGCTGGGCATCGTGATCGCCCCGCTGTCCTCGACGGTGCTGCGCGCGGTGCCGGCCGCCCAGCACGGCGTCGCCTCGGCGAGCGTGGTGGTCGCCCGGATGATGGGCATGCTGATCGGCGTCGCGACGCTGTCCGCCTGGGGCCTGCACCGGTTCCAGGCGCTCACCGCCAACCTCGACACGCCGCTGCCGTTCGGGCTGTCCGACGAGGAGTTCAAGACGAGATCGGACGCGTACACGGCCGCGCTCAACGCCGCGCTGCGCACCGAGTACAAGGAGATCTTCCTCGCCACGGCCGGCCTGTGCGTCCTCGGCGCACTCGCCGGCCTGATGCTCTACGGCAGGCGCCGCAGGATTGCCGCACCCGGGTAACCTCGGCCCGTGACCGAGGCCACGCTGGACGCGCCGATCGTCGCCGTCACCGTCTACCCGGACCGCGCCCGGGTCACCCGCCGCGGCCGGCTCGCACTCCCACCCGGTGACCATCGGGTGTACGTCGAACCGCTGCCACTGGGCCTGCAGGCGGACTCGGTCCGGGTCGCCGGTCGCGGTCCGGCGACCGTCCTGGGCGTCGACGTGACGACCCGGCACTACCCGCGCGCCACGGACGAGGCGGTCGCCCGGCTGGAGGAGGAGCGCCGCGGGCTGGAGACGGAGCTCGCCGAGCTGACCGACGCGGCGGGGGTCCAGGAGCAGCTCGCCCAGTTTCTGGAACGGCTCGCGGAGCGGGCCGGCGGTACGTACGCCCGAGCGCTCGCGGCCGGCGATGTGGACCCGAACGGCGTCGGCACCTTCGTCGACTCGCTCGCCGAGCGGCTCGGCACCGTACGGGCCCGCCAGCGGGCGCTGGCCGAGCGGCGCACGCTCATCGGCGACCAGCGGGCCGCGGTCGACCGACGGTTGGCGGAGCTCGCCGCACAGCGCCAGCCGGACCGGCTCGCCGCCGCGGTGAGCCTGGCCGTGGACGGGGCCGCGGAGTCCGATGTGGAGCTCGAAGTGTCCTATGTGGTCGATGGGGCCGGGTGGTCGTCCAGCTACGACATCCGGCTCACCGACGACGCGTTGACGCTGACCTGGTACGGGCTCGTCGCGCAGCACACCGGCGAGGACTGGCCGGAGTGCGAGCTCAGCCTCTCGACCGCCCGGCCCACGGGGGCGGCGACCGTACCCGAGCTGGACCCCTGGTACCTGGACCGGCTGCGCCCGATACGCCCGATGGCGGCGCCGATGGCGGCGCCGATGCCCGCGGCGGCGCGTGGGCGGGGCTTCGGCCTCGCCAAGCCCACCGCGACCGAGGCCGGCATGGTGACCGACATGGCGCTCCTGGCGCAGGTCCGGGAGGCGGTCAGCGAGGTGGAGCAGGGCGTCGCGGCCGCGACGTACCGGCCCGCCCGGCCGGTCGCGGTGCCCGCCGACGGCGCGTCGCACCGGGCCACGGTCGCGGTCGTCGAGCTGTCCGCCGCCCTCGACTACGTGACCGCGCCGGTCCGCAGCCCGGAGGCCCATCTGCGGGCCACCGTCGGGAACAGCTCGACGCACACCCTGCTGCCCGGTCGCTCGGCGGTCTTCCACGGCGGCGACTTCGTCGGTTCGGCCGCGCTGCCGGTGTGGGCGCCGGGCGAGGAGGTCGAGCTGGCGCTCGGCATCGACGACCGGGTACGGGTCGAGCGCGAGCTGGTCCGCCGCACGGCGACCAAGGCCGCGCTGACGTCGACCCGGCGCCGGGAGGCGGAGTACCGCATAAAGATCACGAACCACACGCCGCGCGCGGCCCGGGTGACCGTGCTCGACCAGCTGCCGGTGTCCCGCGACGACCAGATCACCGTACGGGAGACCCGGACCGATCCCGAGCCGGCGGAGCGTACGGAGCTCGGCGTACTGACCTGGCGGCTGGAGTGCGCTGCGGGCGAGACCCGCGAGGTGTACCTCGGCCTGCGGGTCGAGGTCGGCAAGGGCGTCGAGCTGACCGGCTGGCGGGAGTAGGGCGCGGCGCTACCGGACCGGGATCGGGCTCGCCACCGCCACGCCGGCGGCGACCGCGGGCGCACCGCGCACCTCCCGGGTCGCCCGCAGGCGGGAGCTGGCCCGCTGGGCGAGGGCGGCCTGGTAGGCCTCCTCGTACCGGTGGGCAAGCGTCTCCGCGGAGAAGTACCGCCGCACGTGGGCGACGCAGTCCCGCGGGTCTATCGCGGTCACCTGGGTCAGCGCGGCCGGCAGCTCGGCGGGGTCGTCGCAGATGAACCCGGTACGCCCGTGGTCGATCACCTCGGGCGCGGCCCCGCGGCGCAGGGCCACGACCGGCGTACCGATCGCCATCGCCTCGATCATCACCATGCCGAACGGCTCGTTCCAGCGGATCGGCATGATGAGGCAGCGGGCGGTGGCCAGCAGGTGGTCGACGGCGTTCCGGCTGCCGTTGAGGACGAGCGTGGTGTCCGGTCCGAGCAGCGGCTGGACGACCTCCTCCAGGTACCGGTACTCCTGCGCGGATCGGCACTTGCCGACGAGCACGAGCGGGAGGCCGGCCGCCCGGCACGCATGGATCGCCAGGTCCGGTCCCTTGTCCGGGTCGAACCGGGCCAACCAGAGCACCGGCCCGTCGGTGCCCGCGGGGCGCGCCGGCCCGATCTTCGTAAGTCCATTGTGGATGGTTGCCGCCCACCCGATGTCCGGCCGTACCCGGCGCTGCGCATCCGAGATCGCCACGAGGTGTACGCGGTGATCCAGGCACGCGAGGTAGTCCCCGAGATCGCCCTCCGGGGTGGCGTGGATCGTCATGACCGTCGGTGCCGGGCGCAGCGGCGCGGCCAGCGCCCCGACGCTCGTGTGGTCGTGTACCACGTCAAACGCGCCGGCCGAGATGAATCGGTCGGCGCGGGCGATATGCAGCAGTTCCGGGAGGGCTTGGCCGAGGTTCCGGAACTGCGGCTCCGGGACGGTCGGTATGAAGCTGGCACGGGTACCGGTACGCCTGCCGGCGCCGAAGAGCGTGACCTCATGACCCTTGGTCACCAAGCCGTCGACGAGGGCGGCGCACACCTGTTCGATTCCGCCGTACCCGGAGGGAGGTATCTCGAACCACGGCGGTGCGATCATCGCGATGCGTAGGTGCACGCTGGCCATGTACCCCCGGCGCGCCCGGCCAACCGGGAACAAGCCATATTTCGGACGTAAGTGTGGGCTACCGGCGCATGGGTATCTATGGCCACATGCGGCCGACGGTCAGCATCCTCCAGGGGGACGCGTTTGTCGTCTGCGACGAGACCGGCGACTTCTCGTCGGCCAGTCCCGGGCCCCTGGGCGGCATGTTCTTCCGCGACGTGCGGCACCTGTCGGTGTGGCAGCTGCGGGTCAACGGCCGGGCGCTCGACGTGCTGTCGGCCGACGCGTGGGAGTACGACGAGGCGCAGTTCTTCCTGGTCGAGGCCACCGGCACGGTCTACCACAACCCGTCGCTGTCGGCCGCCCGCCGCCGGCAGGTGGCCAGCGGCCTGCAGGAGTCCCTCGAGGTGCGCAACCACAGCACCGACGCCGTCGTGCTGGAGGTCTCGGTGCTCTTCGACGCGGACTTCGCGGACATCTTCGAGGTCAAGAACCGGCTGATGAAGAGCGGCCAGCGGTACCGGTACCGGCACGAGGACACCGTCACGCTCGGGTACCTGCGCGGGGACTTCCGCCGCGAGACGTACGTACGGGCACCCGGCGCCTTCTTCACCGACACCTCCCTCACCTACCGCGTCGAGCTGGCGCCGCGGGAGGTGTGGTCCACCCAGCTCGAGGTGACCGTAGGCATCGGGCCGGACCGCCCGATGCCGCAGCTCCTGCACAGCCCGCACATGCCGATCAGCCTGCCGGAGTGGCTGGACAGCGCGCCCCGGCTGGAGACGGACTGGGACGACCTGGGTCACACGTACCGCCGCAGCCTGGTCGATCTCGCGGCGCTGCGCTTCTACCCGGAGTCCACGGCCAGCACATCGCTGCCCGCCGCCGGCCTGCCCTGGTTCATGGCGCTGTTCGGCCGGGACAGTCTGATCACCAGCTACCAGGCGATGCCGTTCGCACCGGAGCTGGCGCACACCACCCTGCACGCCCTCGCCGAACGCCAGGCGACCGAGTGGGACGACTTCCGGGACGCCGAACCGGGCAAGATCCTGCACGAGCTGCGCCACGGCGAGCTCGTCTACTTCGACGAGGCGCCGCAGTCGCCCTACTACGGGGCCGCGGACACCACCCCGTTGTTCCTGATCGTGCTCGACGAGTACGAGCGGTGGACCGGGGACACCGAGACCGTCCGCGAGCTGGAGGGTGCCGCCCGGGCGGCGCTCGGGTGGATCGCCGAGTGCGGCGCCCAGAACGACGCCGGGTACCTCGCGTACCAGACCCGCAACCCGGAGTCCGGCCTGGCCAACCAGTGCTGGAAGGACTCCCGCGACTCGATCGTGCACCCGGACGGGTCGCTGGCCACGCTGCCCCGGGCGACGTGCGAGATCCAGGGGTACGCGTACGACGCCCGCCGGCGTACCGCCCGGCTGGCCCGGGAGGTGTGGCACGACCAGGCGCTCGCGGTGCGGCTGGAGACCGAGGCCGACGAGCTGCAGCGGCGGTTCGACGCCGACTTCTGGCTGCCCGAGCGGGACTGGTACGCACTTGCGCTGGACGGGGACCTGCAGCCGGTCCGGACGCTCACGTCCAACATCGGCCACCTGCTGTGGAGCGGGATCGTGCCGCCCGAGCGGCTCGACGCCGTCGCCGGGCACTTGTGCGGTGACCCGCTGTTCTCCGGCTGGGGCGTGCGTACTCTCGCGGAGGGCCAGGCGGCCTACAACCCGCTCGCGTACCACGACGGCACGGTGTGGCCGCACGACACCTCGATCGCCGCGGCCGGCCTCGCCCGGTACGGGCGCCGGGACGCCGCGAACAAGCTCGCGGTCGCCCTGCTGGACGCGGCCGTCCATTTCCAGTTCCGGCTGCCGGAGGCGTTCGCCGGGCACCCCCGGATGGTGACCCGGGTCCCGGTGCAGTACCCGACCGCGTGCTCGCCACAGGCCTGGGCCACGGGCGCCCCGCTGCTGCTCCTGCGGGTGTTCCTGGGGTTGGAGCCGGGTAAGGACCGGCTGCTCACCGCGCCATACCTGCCGGACGCGATCCAGCGCCTGGCGATCCGGCGGATACCCGGCCGGTGGGGTACCGGCGACGCGGTGGCCACCCGGTGAGCAGACCGGGCACGCGGCGCTAGGCCGGTGGCGGTGTGCCGGGCTTGCGCAGGCCGCGCGCGCCGGCCACGGCGAGGACGAGGCCGATGACCGCGACGATCGGGCCGATCACCGCCCACATCGTCTCGCCGGTCATGCCCTGGCCCTCGGTGCCGAGGACCCCCAGGCCCTGCAGGGTCCACACGGCGCCCAGCAGGACGGCCAGCAGACCGATGACGAGGAACAGCCAAGCACGCATGTCCGATACCCTCCCGCCTGACGGCCTCGTGCGCAATAGCGGCGTACGGCCCCCGGCGGTCAGGCCTGGGCGGGTTCCGGCAGGTGCAGGATCCACCGGTACGCCTGCACGAGCCCGGTGTCGAAGCCGGCCGCGGAGCCCCATAGGAACAAGCGGAACCGGCGGTACAGCGGCTCGCCCCAGCGCCGGACGATCTCCTCGCGGGCCGCGTCCAGGCGCAGCGCCCACTCGCGACACGTCAGGTAGTAGTTGTGCCGGTCGTCGGTCACGCTCAGCAGTTGGAACGGCGAGCGCGCCACCTGCCGCAGGTACTCGTGGAGCAGCAGGGGAGCGGATGCACCGGGGTAGACCAGCCGCTTCATGAACGTCGAGACGCCCCGCTTGGTACGCATCGCGAGCGCGTCCAGGTACACGTTGCCGCCCGGCCGCAGCAGCTCGCCGTACTTGCGCAGGCTCGCCCGGTAGTCGGGCAGGTGCTCGGTGACGCCCATGTTCACGATCGCGTCGTAGCGCTCGGTCGACTCGTACCCGAGGAAGTGCGCGCGCACAACGGTGACCGGCAGGTCCTCCTTGTCGACCAGGTCGTTGAGGTACCGCTCGGACTCCTTGGACAGCGTCAGCGTGGTGACCCGTAGGCCGCGCCGCCCGGCGTGTTCGGCGAACGCGCCCCAGCCGCCGCCGACCTCCAGCACGTGGTCGCCCGGCCGGGCGCCGATCGCGTCGAGCGCGAGGTCCATCTTGCGCGTCATCGCGTCCTCGAGCGGCTCGTCGTCCCGGGCGAACACGCCCTCGGTGTAGCAGCGGTGCCGCCGGTCGAGGAAGGTGAGGAAGAACTCGGAGTCCTCGTCGTAGTGGTGCGAGATCGTCCGGCGGTCGTGCTCGCGCTTGCCACGCCAGAGCGCCGGGGTGAACTGCGAGAGCCAGGCGACCGGATGGACGTCGTGGAAGAAGCGCCGCATCCGCAGCGCCGCGGCCAGGTCGCCGTCCACGTCGAGGGTGCCGCCGAGGTACGACACGGCGACCGCGAACTGGTCGAGCGAGGCCAGCGCCCTGGTGCCGCGCTGGTCCTTGAGCGTGATCGTGAACGCCGGCCGGTCGGGCCCGAGGGAATGGGTCACGCCATCGACCGTCGTCACGGCGAACGAGATCGGCGGGCGATCCGCGAAGAACGTCCGGTACCGGCGTTGCAGGGCGGCGATCGCGTCAGAACTGGCCACCCCCTGATCCTAGGGCGAATGTCGGGTGCCAGCGACGGCAAGCCCGAGTTACCGCCGGCGCCGCGATCGGCGAGCTTCGAACTACCTGCAGACGACGCCGGCGCAGCCGCTCGGGTTGCCGGACGAGGTGTTGCCCCCGCCGTCGACGACGCTGCCGTCCGGCAGGGCCTCGATGCCGAAGTCGGCATTGTTGACCGTGGTGTTGTTCGCGACCACGACACGGCTCCCGACCGGAACGTCGGTGTGCAGTCCGTCGTCGACCGGCCGGCCGGCGCTGTCGGTCCGGCCGCCGGAGTTGAAACCGTTCTGCAGGAACAGGTTGCGCTCGATGGCGAACGGTCCCAGGAACGCTTCCGCGCTCTGCATGAGTACGCCGGCCGCGCCGTTGTCCCGGAAGGTGTTGAACGAGATCGTCAGGTCGGTGATCTCGATCAGGGTGTCCCGTACCACGCGTACGCCGATGACGTTGCCGGTGAAGGTGTTGCGCTCTATCTGGACGCTCGACTGCCCGGTCGAGTCGGCAAAGTCGACGCCGAAGGTCGCGCCGCTGATCCGGTTGCCCCGGATGACGCCGTCGCGGCCGGACGAGTACGAGATGGTGCTGCGCACGAGGTGGTTGTTGCGTACCAGGGTGGCATCGGACTGGCTGATGTCGATGACCGAGTCGGTCAGCCTGTTGTTGGTGATGGCCGCGCCGAGGATCTCGGAGAGCAGGATGCCCGAGTTCGTCAGCGTGCAGCCCTTGACCACGAGCGGGCCGAAGCCGTTGAAGAGCGATATCGCGCCGCCGGTTATCGGTACGGACGCGAGGGTGATTCTGCTTGCGGCATCCGCCACGAACGCGTCGCCGGTACCGCGGATCTCCCCGCCGCGTACCTCGACGTTCTGGATGCCGGAACCGACGATGCCGCCCTGCCCGAACCCGTGCGCCGTGCCGTTGTCGACAAGCCGTACGTCCTTGATGAGGATGTCCCGGTCCTCGAACGCGAACGCGATTCCGGTGGCGAAGTTCGCGATCGTGCCCCGGCGGATGTCGACGTCGTGGTGTGGCGCGCTCGTCTCGGCGAAGCCGATGCCCCGTCCGGTGCCCGCACCGGTGACCGAGAACCCGCCCAGGTCGATGGTGATCCCGCTGGCGTCGACGATCAGGCCGTCGCCGGCGCAGACCAGGTTGGCACGCAGCCGGATGCTGGTCGTGATGGTGTCGCCGCACTGTATGGATGGTCCCGCCGCGGCGGCCGGTGACCCGACGAGCACCATGCCCACCAGCACCAGTCCGGCGACGATCATACGTAGCCTCATGAGTACCCCCTCAACGACAGAGGCCAGCCCCGGTCGCGATCCGATAGCGGATCGTGATCGAGTGATTCCTACGTGTAACAACGATGGGGACTCATTATCCGCGCGGCTGTGGCCGGGGCGTCAATCCCGCAGGATCCGGCCCGGCTCCGTCCGCGCCGTTACCACAGCGGGGGCGACGACGGTGGCGGCGACCGCGGGTACGCCGGCGGCCCGGTGTGCGGGTCGGCCGATAGCATGGAGCGGTTGTCGCGCTGGCTGGAGGAGATCGCCGTGTCCGCACCTCGTACCGCCGCCCCGGCCGAACCGGTCGTCGTCCCGGCCGGTACGACGGCCGGCGACGCGGTCGCGGCGGCGGGCCTGCCGGGCGCCGGCCCGCGGGCGATCGTGGTGGTCCGCGATGCCACCGGCCGGCTGCGCGACCTCGACTGGGTGCCGGAGACCGACACCCCGGTGGCGCCCGTGCCGCTCGACTCCCCGGACGGCCGCACGGTGCTGCGGCACTCGACCGCACACGTGCTGGCGCAGGCCGTCCAGGACCTGTTCCCCGAGGCGAAGCTCGGCATCGGGCCGCCGATCGAGAACGGCTTCTACTACGACTTCGACGTCGCCCGCCCGTTCCAACCCGACGATCTCGGCCGGGTGGAGCGGCGGATGCAGGAGATCGTCAAGTCGGGCCAGCGGTTCCGCCGGCGTACGTTCGTCGACGTCGAGGCGGCCCGGGTCGAGCTGGCGGACGAGCCGTACAAGCTGGAGCTCGTCGACCTCAAGGCGCACGACTCGGCGGTCGACGCCGAGGAGGCGGTCGAGGTGGGCGCCGGCGAGCTGACCGTCTACGACAACCTCGACGCGGCCGCCGACAAGGTCTGCTGGTCCGATCTCTGCCGGGGGCCGCACCTCCCCACAACCAGGCACATCGGCGCGTTCAAGCTGATGCGCACCGCCGCCGCCTACTGGCGCGGTTCCGAGCAGAACCCGCAACTGCAACGGGTGTACGGGACGGCATGGCCCACCCGGGACGCGCTCAAGGCGTACCTCGCGATGCTCGAGGAGGCGGCCCGCCGCGACCACCGCAAGCTCGGCGCGGACCTGGACCTGTTCTCGTTCCCCGACGAGATCGGCTCCGGGCTCGCGGTGTTCCACCCGAAGGGCGGCATCATCCGGCGGGAGCTGGAGAACTACTCGCGGGAACGGCACGAGGACGCGGGGTACCAGTTCGTCAACAGCCCGCACATCACCAAGGCGCACCTGTTCGAGACCTCCGGCCACCTCCAGTGGTACGCGGACAGCATGTACCCGCCGATGTCGATGGAGGGCGCCGACTACTACCTCAAGCCGATGAACTGCCCGTTCCACAACCTGATCTTCCAGGCGCGCGGGCGGTCGTACCGGGAGCTGCCGCTACGGCTGTTCGAGTTCGGCACCGTCTACCGGTTCGAGAAGTCCGGCGTCGTGCACGGGCTGGTCCGGGTGCGCGGCATGACGCAGGACGACGCGCACATCTACTGCACCCCGGAGCAGATGGACGGGGAGCTGACCTCGCTGCTGCGGTTCGTCCTGGACCTGCTGCGCGACTATGGGCTGGACGACTTCTACCTGGAACTGTCCACCAAGAACCCGGAGAAGTTCGTCGGTACGGACGAGAGCTGGGCACGGGCCACCGAGGCGCTCGAGGTGGCGGCCCGGGAGAGCGGGCTGGAGCTCGTACCGGACCCGGGCGGCGCGGCCTTCTACGGGCCCAAGATCTCGGTGCAGGCGCGCGACGCCATCGGGCGTACCTGGCAGATGTCGACCATCCAGCTGGACTTCAACCAGCCCGAGCTGTTCGGGCTGGAGTACCAGGCGCCGGACGGTACCCGGCGGCAGCCGGTGATGATCCATCGGGCGCTGTTCGGCTCGATCGAGCGGTTCTTCGGCGTACTCACCGAGCACTACGCGGGCGCCTTCCCGGCCTGGCTGGCGCCGGTGCAGGTGGTGGGGATCCCGATCCGGGCGGACCATCTGCCGTACCTGGCGTCCTTCGCCGACCGGCTGCGGGAGCACCGCATCCGGGTCGAGGTCGACGAGTCCGATGAGCGGATGCAGAAGAAGATCCGCAACGCCCAGCAGCAGAAGATCCCGTTCATGGTGCTCGCGGGCGACGCCGACGTCGACAGCGGTGCGGTGTCGTTCCGGTACCGCGACGGCTCGCAGCGCAACGGGGTCCCGCTGGCCGAGGCGGTGGCCCACATCGTCGACGTCGTACGCACCCGGACGAACGCCGGACCGTCCGCGACCAGCTGACCGCGATGGCTGCCCCGGACGAGCTGGACCGGCTGTGGACGCCGCACCGGATGGCGTACATCGCGGGGGACAGCCGGCCACCGGGCGGGTACGACCAGCCGGCCGGCTGCCCGTTCTGCCGGGCGCCGGGCCTGCCCGATGACCAGGGCCTGATCGTGGCTCGCGGTACGGTCGCGTACGTCCTGCTCAACCTGTACCCGTACAACCCGGGCCACGTGATGGTCTGCCCGTACCGGCATGTCGCCGACTACCCGGACCTCGCGGCCGCGGAGACGGTTGAGGTCGCCGAGCTGACCCAGACCGCCATGCGGACGATCCGCCGGGTTTCCGGGGCGCACGGCTTCAACATCGGCATGAACCAGGGCGCGGTCTCCGGCGCCGGCATCGCGGCCCACCTGCACCAGCACGTCGTACCGCGGTGGGGCGGCGACACGAATTTCCTGCCGGTCGTCGGGCAGACCAAGGTCCTGCCGCAGCTGCTGGCAGACACTCGGGCACTGCTCGCGACGGCCTGGTACGACTGAACCGGATCGGGGCGGGCCGTCGCGGCGACCCACCCCGAAGGCTCCGGCTCAGTGCTGGGCGTGCTCCTTGCGTACCTGGTCGGCAAGGTGTGCCGGCATCGGCTCGTAACGCGCGAACGACCGGCCGAACGTACCCGAGCCGGACGTCATGGCGCGCAGCTCGACGGCGTACCGCACGAGCTCGGTCGCCGGCACCTCGGCCCGTACCCGGGTCCGCTCGGTGCCGGTCGGGTCGGGCTCGGTACCGAGCACCCGCCCGCGCCGGCCGGACAGGTCGCTCATCACGGCACCGACGAACGCGTCCGGTACCCGGATCGTCACCTCGTCGACCGGCTCGAGCAGCGTGATCTGGCCCTTCTCGGCGGCATCCTTGAGGGCGAGCGAGCCGGCGGTCTGGAACGCGGCATCCGAGGAGTCGACGCTGTGCGCCTTGCCGTCAAAGAGCGTCACCCGCAGGTCCACGACCGGGTAGCCGGCGACCATGCCGCGCTCCATCTGCGACCGGACGCCCTTCTCGACCGAGGGGATGTAGTTGTGCGGCACGACGCCGCCCACGATCCGGTCGACGAACTCGAAGCCGGAGCCGCGCGGCAGCGGTTCGATCTCGATGTCGCACACCGCGTACTGACCGTGGCCGCCGGACTGCTTGACGTGCCGGCCGTGGCCCTTGCTCGGTCCGGCGAACGTCTCGCGCAGCGCCACCCGTACCGGCTCGTTGTCGAGCTCGACGCCGCCCGCCCGCAGCCGGTCGAGCACCACGTCGGCGTGCGCCTCACCCATGCACCAGAGCACGAGCTGGCGTGTCTCGGCGTTGCGCTCCAGCCGCATCGTCGGGTCACCGGCCACGAGCCGGCCCAGGTTCTTGGCGAGCGCGTCCTCGTCCGACCGGGTCTTCGCCACGATGGCGACCGGCAGCAGCGGCTCGGGCATCTCCCACGGAACCATCCGCAGCGGCTGCTCCTTCGCCGAGATCGTGTCGCCGGTCTCCGCGGTGCCGGACTTCGTGATGGCGCAGATGTCGCCCGCGACGGCGTACGGCACCTCGCGCAGGTTGGCGCCGAGCGGCGAGTAAAGGTGCGCGACGCGCTCGTCCGAGTCGTGGTCGGGGTGCCCGCGCTCCTCCATGCCGTGGCCGGAGATGTGCACAACGGACTCGGGCCGCAGCGTGCCGGAGAACACCCGGACGAGGGAGACCCGGCCGACGTACGAGTCGATGGTCGTCTTGACGACCTCGGCGACCAGCGGGCCGGACGCGTCGCTGCGCAGCGGCTCGCGCGGCGAGCCGTCCACTGCGCTCACCGCGGGCAGCGGGTGCTCGGCCGGCGTGGGGAACGCGCTGGTGAGCAGCTCCAGCACGGCATCCAGACCCACCCGGGTCTCGGCACAGACCGGGATCACCGGGTGGAAGTGGCCGCGCGCGACGGCCTTCTCCAGATCCTCGACGAGCGCGCCGGTCTCGATCTCCTCGCCGGCGAGGTAACGGTCCATGAGGGACTCGTCCTCGCTCTCGGCGATGATGCCCTCGATGAGCTCGTTGCGCGCATCGGCGATGAGCGGTAGGTGCTCCGGGTCGGGCTCGCGGACGGTTGGCGGGTAGCCGGCCCCGGGGCCGCCCGAGTAGTCGAACACCCGCTGGGTGATCAGCCCGATCAGGCCGGCCACCGACTGACCGTCGTCGCCGTGCAGCGGCAGGTAGAGCGGCAGGACGGAGCCGCTGGCCGAACCGTCGAAGACCCGCCGGCATTCGGCGAGCGTGCCGTCGAAGTCGGCGCGCTGGTGGTCCAACCGGGTGACCGCGACGGCCCGCGGCAGGTCCACCGCGGCGCACTCCTCCCAGAGCGCGGCCGTCGCCGCATCCATGCCGTCGACCGACGACACCACGAACAACGCGGCGTCGCCCGCGCGCAGACCGGCGCGCAGCTCGCCCACGAAGTCGGCGTACCCGGGACTGTCCAGCAAGTTGACCTTGATGCCGTCGTGTATCAGCGGCGCGCACGCGAGGCTGACCGAGCGTTGCTGCTTGACGGCCGCCGGGTCGTGGTCGCAGACCGTGGTGCCCTCGGTCACCGAGCCGGCCCGGCTGATCGTGCCGCTCACCGCGAGCAGCGACTCGACCAGGGTGGTCTTCCCAGCGCCGGAATGACCCACGAGCACCACGTTACGTACCCTGCCAGGCTCGTCCACCACCGGCGCGGGGCCGGTGACTCCCTTCTCCTGGCTCTTCTGGGCCATTCGCCTGCCTCCTTGCGTGACATGTCGACTCGGTCCGGCGCACTGCCGGACGCGTCATGAGGTAGCTCACTCGTCGCTTACCGCGATCCCACACCCGTGGCCGCGCGGGCACAACCCCGTCGCGCAGATCCGCCGAGGTCCGCGGCATCGCGACGGGCCGAACGGGCGCAGCATGAGCGCGGGTACGACCGCTATCGTGAAGGCGCCATGGCAAAGATCTTCAGCGTGTCGGTCAAGGCGAGCGTGGTGCGGGCGCTCGACCCGGTCGGGAGCCGCTTGCTGCGCATGGGTGTCTCCCCGGACGCCGTCACGGTGTTCGGCATGGTCGGGGTCATCAGCGGGGCGGTCCTGGCCACCCAGGGCTGGCTGGTCGCGTCCGTCGCGGTGGTGACCCTGTCGGCACTCACCGACGTGATCGACGGGGCGATGGCGCGGATGCGCGGGCGCCCCAGCAGGTTCGGCGCGCTGCTCGACTCCACCACCGACCGGATCAGCGACGGCGCGGTGTTCAGCGCGGCGGCGTACTGGCTCGCGGTCACCGGAGACCGCTGGGGGCTCGCCGGCGCCCTGATCAGTCTGGTCGCCGGCCAGGTCGTGTCGTACGTGAAGGCGCGCGCCGAGAGCCTCGGCCTGAACGCCGACGTGGGCCTGATCGAGCGCTTCGAGCGGCTGGCCGTCCTGGGCGTCGGCGGGCTGCTCAGCGGCTTCGGCGTCAGCTGGGGGCTCACCGCCGCGGTCTGGGTGCTCGCCGTGCTTTCCTGGTTCACCGCGATCCAGCGGGTCAGGCACGCGTACCGGCAGGCGGTCACGCCGTGAGCAGCCTCGTCGAGCTGGGCTACGCGACCGGCTGGCGGGTGGTGCGCGCGTTGCCCAAGCCGGTCGCGCGGGCGCTGTTCACCGGCATCGCCGACCGCGCGGTCCGCAAGCGCGGCACGGGTACGGCCCGGCTGGCCGGCAATCTCCGTCGGGTCGTCGGGCCGGACCTGCCCGCCGCGGAGTTCGACGCGCTCGTCCGCCGCGCGATGCGGTCCTACGCGCGGTACTGGCTGGAGGTCTTCCGGCTGCCGTCGCAGAGCCGGGAACAGCACCTGCGCGGCTTCCGGCTGGCCCGCGGCGAGCTTCTCGCCGAGGACGTGGCCGCGGGCCGGGGTGCCGTGGTGGCGCTGCCGCACGGCGGGAACTGGGACGCGGCCGGCGCCTGGGTCGCCGCCAACGGCTTGCCGATCACCACGGTCGCCGAGCGGCTGAAGCCGGAAGGGCTGTACGAGCGGTTCCTGGCCTTCCGGCGCGGGCTGGGCATGGAGATCCTCCCGGCGACCGGCAGCGACCGCCCGGTCCTCGATGTGCTCGGGGAGCGCATCGCCAAGGCACACGTGGTGCCCATCCTGGCCGACCGGGACCTGTCCGCGCGCGGCGTCCCGGTCGAGTTCTTCGGCGGGCGGACCCGCATGCCGGTGGGCCCGGCGCTGCTGGCGCTGCGTACCGGCGCCCCGCTGTACGTCGTCGACATGTGGTACGAGCCGGACGCCGCGGCCGGGCACCTGCACGGTCCGCTCACGTTACCGGTCGGCGGCTCGCTCGACGACCGGGTACGGTCCGTGACCCAGCTGATCGCGGACCACCTCGCCAGGGGCATCGCGGCCCACCCCGAGGACTGGCACATGCTCCAGCGGATGTGGGTGAACGACTGATGCGTGTCGGCCTCGTGTGCCCGTACTCGTTCGACGTGCCGGGCGGGGTGCAGAGCCACGTGCACGACCTGGCCGAGACACTGATCGGCATGGGGCATGAGGTCAGCGTGCTGGCGCCGGCCGACGACGACGCGCCGCTGCCGAGCTTCGTGGTGCCGGCCGGCCGTGCGGTGCCCGTCCGGTACAACGGCTCGGTCGCTCGGCTCTCGTTCGGCCCGATCTCGGCGGCCCGGGTGCGCCGCTGGCTGGAGAACGGCGAGTTCGACGTGTTGCACGTCCACGAGCCGATCACCCCGAGCCTGGCGTTGCTGGCGGTGCTTTCGGCTCGCGGTCCGGTGGTCGCGACGTTCCACACCGCGATGGCTCGGTCCCGCGCGCTCGCCGCCGCGCAGAACGTGCTGCAGCTCGTACTGGAGCGGATCACCGGCCGGATCGCGGTCAGCGAGTTGGCCCGCCAGGTGCAGGTCGAACACCTCGGCAGCGACGCCGTGGAGATCCCCAACGGCGTCTCGGTCGCCCGGTTCGCGGCCGCCACGCCGCTGCCCGGCTGGCCCGGCGAGGGCGGCGCGATCGGCTTCCTCGGCCGGTTCACCGAGCCGCGCAAGGGGTTCGCGGTGCTCGCCGAGGCGTTCGCCGTGCTGGCCGGCCAGCGGCCCGGGCTGCGGCTGCTGGTGGCCGGGCCGGGAGATCCGGCGGCGGTACTCGACCCGGTGCCCAAGCCGATCCGGGAGCGGATCGTCTTCCTCGGCAAGGTGTCCGAGGAGGACAAGGCGCGGATGCTGCGCAGCGTTGACGTCTATGTCGCGCCGAACACCGGCGGCGAGTCGTTCGGCATGATCCTGACCGAGGCCATGGCCGCCGGTACGCCGGTGGTGGCCAGCGATCTCGAAGCGTTCCGCCGGGTGCTGGACGGCGGTACGGCCGGCTCGATGTTCCCGACCGGCGACGCCGGTGCGCTGGCCGCCGCGCTCGGCGAGCTGCTGGACTCGCCGCAGCGGCGCGCCGCGCTGGCCGCCCGCGCCAACCAGGTCGTCGCCGGGTACGACTGGCCGATCGTGGCCGCCCGGGTGCTCGAGGTCTACGCCACCGCGATCGAGGCCACCGAGGGCATCGTGCGCGACGCTCCCGAGCCGACCTGACCCGGGCCGTCCGCCGAGCGGCCCTGCCCGGCCCGCTCGGCGGTTACCATGCGGCCCATGTGGTGGGTGGTGGGCGTAGTCGTGGTCGTCGTGCTGGTCGCGACGTACGTCACGTGGACGGCCGCCCGGGTAGACCGGCTGCACGCCCGCGCCGCATCGGCCGCGCGCGCCCTGGACGCACACCTGGTACGCCGGGCC
>JAEHDK010000123.1 GCA_016880465.1 Micromonosporaceae bacterium | reverse complement strand
GGCTTCGGCGGCGCGGCGCCCTCGGTCGCCGGTGCGGCGCGCCGCTGCCGGGCCGCCTGCTGGGCCGCCTTCACTGCGGCCTCCTGGTCTGCCTTGAGCGCCGCGGCGCGCAACTCCGCCGCCTTGACCTCGATGTCATGGGCGCTCGCTGGCTTGATCGCCGGACCGCCGGCCGGTGCCGGCGGCGCGGGTACGGGTTTCGTCGCGCGCTTCTGCGGCGCCGGCTTGGCCGGCGCCTTCGTCACGCCTGCGGTGTCCGCCGCTGCGACCGGCGCTGGGCTGCTGCTCGTCGCCGCTCGGGGGACGAACACCTCCCGCAGCCGCCGCGCGACGGGAGCTTCGACTGTGCTCGACGCGGACTTGACGTACTCACCCATCTCTTGCAGCTTCGCGAGTACGATCTTGCTCTCGACGCCAAGCTCCTTCGCCAGCTCGTGTACGCGGGCCTTGCCTGCCACTGCACTCCTCACTCCGAGGTCGCACGGGCAGGTGACCCGCCGCGACCTCACTCGTCCACTTGAAGCCTGATCATTTCGACTTCATCGTGCGCTCATGTCGGTCGTCCTACCTTGCTGTCCGGGTGGGGCTCACGCGCCCACCAACGGCTGTTTTCGACTGTTCCGGCTCGGCGCGGCTTGCGCCGCGTGCCGACCCTGAGCAGTCGCCGAGTCTGGATACGTACTCGGCCACCGGACCGGTGTCGACGACACCGGATAGCCGTAATCCGCGCCCGAAGGCGCGGCGGCGTTCCGCCAACGCGAGACAGCCTGGGACGGGATGCAGGTGCGCCCCCCGACCAGGCCTTCGGTGTGCCGGGTCGGGCTCGATGACGACCACGCCGTCTTCGGGCTCCACCGCGACAACCCGTAGCAACTCGGCGGCCGGCGCGCGCTCCCGGCAACCCACACAGGTGCGCACCGGGGTCGCGCGACGTACCACTGGAAAAGTCTACCCTGCCTGGCCGCGCACGTCGCCGGTGGCTTCCGCCGTGATCATTGTGACGGTTGCCCCCCTATCTCGGTGTCCGGGCGGATGTCGATCCGCCAACCGGTGAGCCGGGCGGCGAGGCGGGCGTTCTGCCCCTCCCGGCCGATCGCCAGCGACAGCTGGTAGTCCGGCACGGTGACCCGGGCGGTCCGGGTGGTGGCGTCGACGACCTCGACCCGGAGCGCCTTGGCCGGCGACAGCGCGTTCCCGACGAACGCGGCCGGCTCCTCCGACCAGTCGATGATGTCGATCTTCTCGCCGTGCAGCTCGTTCATCACCGCGCGGACCCGGGCACCCATCGGTCCGATGCAGGAACCCTTCGCGTTCACCCCGGACGCCATCGAGCGTACCGCGATCTTGGTACGGTGACCGGCCTCGCGGGCGATCGCGGCGATCTCCACCGTACCGTCCGCGATCTCCGGAACCTCCAGCGCGAACAGCTTGCGCACCAGGTTCGGGTGGGACCGGGACAGCGTGATCTGCGGCCCGCGGAAACCCTTCGAGACGTGGACGACCACGCACTTGATCCGCTGGCCGTGCTCGTAGAGCTCGCCCGGCACCTGCTCGGCGGCGGGCAGTACCCCCTCCACCTTGCCGAGGTCGACGGTGACGATCCCCTTCTCCGTACGCGCCTCGTAGGCCTGTACCACGCCCGTCACGAGGTCGCCGTCGCGGCCGGCGTACTCACCGAAGTGGACCTCGTCGGTCGCCTCCCGGAGGCGTTGCAGGATGACCTGTTTGGCCGTCATCGCGGCGATCCGCCCGAAGTCATGCGGCGTGTCGTCCCACTCCCGGCGGACCACCCCGTCCTCGTCCAGTTCCTGGGCGTACACGGTCGCGGCGCCGGTCTTGCGGTCGATCTCCACCCGTGCGTGCGGTTCTGCGCCCTCCGTGTGCCGGTACGCGGTCAGCAGCGCCGTCTCGATCGCCGAGAGAATCGTGTCGAACGGGATCTCCCGCTCGCGCTCCAGCGCACGGAGGGCAGCGAGGTCGATGTTCACTCCTCGTCCTCCTCTAGCTCGTCGTCCCCGGCCTCGTCGCCGAGCTCGGCCACGCGGGAAAAGTCCAGCTGCACGCGGCCCGGGCCCAGCTGGGCGTACGGCACGGTCAGCAGCTCACCGTCGACCTGGAGCCGCACGCGCTGCTCGTCGGCGGCTACCACCCGCGCGGTGACCTCGCGGTCCCCGGCGCGCACCGCCACCAGCCGGCCGGCGTTACGCCGCCAGTGCCGTGGCTGGGTCAGCGGCCGGTGCACGCCCGGGGAGGTGACCTCCAGCGTGTACTCGCCCGCGGTCAGCGGCCCGTCAGCCCGCTCAGCGGCGTCCAGCGCGGCCGAGATCTCGCGGGACAGCGCGGCCACCGTGTCGAGGTTCACCCCGCTGTCGCTGTCGACCATCACCCGCAGAACCTGCCGACGGCCGGCCCGCGACACGGTCAGATCCTCGAGATCGTACCCGGCGGCGGACACCACCGGCGCGACAGCGGCCCGCAGGCGGGCGCGCTGGCTCCCGGGCCCGCGCTCCGCCGCCTCCGGGCGGATCGGCGTCCGGCCCGTCGCACGGCCACGCTGTGGCATGCTCCGCACCTCCCGCCATAGAGTTTTCCGCCGTCGAGTGCTCCGCCGTCGGTTTTCCGCGTGCCATACCCAGGTGCCGCCGGGGCCGGGGGCCGATCGGCGGCTGCGCAGAGCGTAACGCGCCGTGACGGTCCGCGGCGCATGCCGCTCCGACCCGGCCTGTCGACATTTGGCCAGGTCGGCCGATATCCGGCCGGTACGGTGGACAGGTGGCCGACCGAGGGCGGCGCGCTGGGCGGCATGGTGTTCACTAGGCCGGTGCGTACGCCGGCCGACGATCAGCGGTACCCGCGCCGCGCGGTGCTCTCCGCCGGCGCCGCGACCGGCCTGGCGCTCGCGCTGACCGGTTGCGGGCTGCTCGACCGCAAGCCGGAGCCACCGCCCGGGCCTGACCCGCTGGAACCGGTGCGCAGCCAGGCCCAGGCGCTGGCCAACCAGTACGACGCGACGATGGCCGCGGTGCCCACGCTGGCGACCCGGTTGACTCCGCTGCGCGACGCACACCGGGCCCATCTCGCCGAGCTGACCCGGGTGATCGGTACGCCGGCCCCGTCCGGGCCCGCGGCCGGGTCCGGTTCGGCAGCCGGTTCGGCCGTACCGGTCGACGCCGCGGCCGCCCTCGGCGCGCTGCGTACGGCGGAGGACACCGCCCGCGCCGCGGCGACCACGGTGTGCCTCGCGGTACCGGCCGCCCACGCAGCGCTCGTCGGCTCGATCGTGGCCTGCCGGGCGAGCCACGTGGAGGTCCTGCAGTGACCGAGGGCAGCGTGGCGCCCAAGGCGGCCACGCGTAGCAAGGAGAAGGCTCGATGACGGACGCGGATGTCCGG
>JAEHDK010000122.1 GCA_016880465.1 Micromonosporaceae bacterium | reverse complement strand
TTCCTCATCCGCAACCGCGTCATCGCGGCCGCCACCCGCGGCACCGTGGTGGTCGAGGCGGCCGCCCGCAGCGGGGCGATCCAGACGCTGCACCGAGCGGTCCAGCTCGGGCGCATCGCGATGGCGGTACCGGGGCCGGTCACCTCGGCCATGTCGGTGGGTTGCCACGAGGCACTAAGGGCCGAGGGCACGCGGCTCGTCACCGGATGGGCACAGGTCCTAGAGGAGGTCGGCAGCATCGGTACCGATCTGGCCGCCACCCCGCGCGGGCCGGAGTACGCCCGCGACGAGCTCGACCCGACGACCGCGCAGGTACTCGACGCCGTTCCGCAGCGCCGGTCGGCAGGGCCGGAGGAGATCGCCGCATCCGCCGGAGTGGCCCTGTCGGACGCGCTCACCTCGCTCAGCCAGCTCGTGGCGGGCGGGTTCGCGGTGAGCCGGGACGGCGGGTATGTCCTCGCGCCCACGGGGCGGCCTGCGGCGGCGTAGTGCCGCCAGCGTAATGGCGCGGCGGCTTGACGCCGGGCGCACAGGCGCGCACGGTCGAGTCGATGAGCCGACGCAAACCCGGAACTGCGGCCACCCACGCCGAGCTGCCTGTGCCGATGCGCGAGGCGGTCGACGAGTTCGCGCGCTACCTGAGCACGGTACGGAACCGGTCGGCACACACCGTCCGGGCGTACGCGGCCGATGCCGTGTCGCTGCTCGACCACGCCGTACGGATGGGCTGCGCAGATCCCGGAGGACTCGACATCACCGTGCTCCGCAGCTGGCTGGCGCGGATACGGACCACCGGCGCGGCCCGCGCCTCCCTGGCCCGGCGGGCCGCCGCCGCCCGGGTGTTCTGCGCCTGGGGTCACCGCGCCGGACTGCTGCCGACCGATCCCGGCGCCCAGCTCGCGAGCCCGAAGGCCCGCCGGGACCTGCCCACGGTGCTCCGCGCCGAACACGCCGCCGCGTTGGTCGAGGCGCCCGGCGACGAGCCGGCGCCGGTTGCCCTGCGCGACCGGGCGGTACTCGAGCTGCTGTACGCCACCGGCATCCGGGTCAGCGAGCTGTGCGGGCTCGACCTCGACGACGTCGACCACGGCCGGCGGGTCGTCCGGGTGCTCGGCAAGGGGTCCAAGGAGCGGACCGTCCCCTATGGACAGCCAGCGGAGCGGGCGCTCGATCGGTGGCTCCGGTACGGCCGGCCGGCCCTGTTCGGCCCGGACAGCGGGACGGCCCTGTTGCTCGGCGTCCGCGGCGGCCGCCTGCATGCCACCGCGGTCCGCCGCATCGTGGCCCGGGCCGCCCGGGCGAGCGCGCTGCCGCACACCGCTCCCCATGGGCTGCGCCACTCCGCGGCCACCCATCTCGTGGAGGGCGGCGCGGACCTGCGTTCGGTACAGGAGCTGCTCGGCCACGCTTCGCTGGCGAGCACGCAGATCTACACGCACGTATCGGTGGAGCGGCTGCGTGCCGCCTACCGCCAGGCGCACCCGCGCGCCTGACGCACCGGCACGAGGGCGCCCGAAACCGATCGACGTACCGGCCGACCACCGGTACGGTGCCGCGACGTGACGCACCCTCAGGCCGGCCGGTGA
Source organism: Micromonosporaceae bacterium (assembly GCA_016880465.1). GTDB lineage: Bacteria > Actinomycetota > Actinomycetes > Mycobacteriales > Micromonosporaceae > EFPC-2. Next base: position 2,660 of record JAEHDK010000122.1, on the reverse strand, counting down.
TCCCCGCGGACGCGGCGGTCCCCGGCACCCGTACCGCCGACGTCGCTGTCCGCGACGGCGAGGAGCCGCGCCGCGGGCTGCACCGGCATCGCGACTTCCGGCTCTTCTGGATCGGGCAGTCGGTCTCCCTGGTCGGCTCCGCGGTCACGTTCATCGCGCTCCCCCTCGTCGCGCTGCTCGTGCTGCGCGTGGACGCGTTCCACCTGGGACTGCTCACCGCCGTCGAAGGCCTGCCGCCGCTACTCATCGGCCCGCTGGCCGGGCCGCTCGCGGATCGTGGCTCCCGGTGGCGCTTGCTCGTCGTGGCGGACGTGGGCAGGGCGCTCCTGCTCGGCTGGATCCCCGTGGCGGTCGTCCTGGGGATCCTGACGTTCTGGCAACTGCTCGTCATCGCATTCGGCGTCGGCGCCCTGAGCTTGCTGTTCCGGGTCGCCTACCAGGCATTCCTGCCCAACGTGATCCCCGCCCAGCGGCTCGCCGAGGGCAACGGCAAGCTGAGCGCGAGCCAGTCGGCGGCCGAGGTGACCGGACCCGGGTTGGCCGCCCTGCTGATCGGGGCGGGCGGACCGGCCGTCGGCGTGCTCACCGATGCGGCCAGCTACGTGGTCTCGGCGTGGCGCCTGCTCCGCCTGCGTACCCGCGACACCGCCCGATCGGTGGTCGAGGCGACGGCCATACGCAGCCGGCTGGCGGGTTTCTGGAGCGACATCAGGTCCGGCCTACCGCTGCTGCGCCGCGACCGCGTGTTACTGGCGGTCACCCTGTCCAACGGCGTACTGGCCTTCTTCGCCCAGTTGCAGGCCGCCGTGTACTTCGTCTTCCTGGTGCGGACGCTGCACCTCGGGGCCGGTGGCCGGCGGCATCCTGTTGGCCGCGGCGAGCGGACCCACCGTGCTCTCGGCCGCGTTCACCGTCGCCGGGGAGGCATGCTTCGGCGCGGGCATGTCGCTGTACGGCGTGGGGTACGCGACGCTGTGCCAACTGCGCACCGCAGACGAGGTACGTGGCCGGGTCATCGGCACGTCGAGGTTCCTGACATCGGCCTTGGTGCCCCTCGCGGCGGTCCTCGGCGGGGTGCTCGGCGTGCTGTTCGGCGTACGGATCGCGATGATCGTCGGTGCGGCCGGCATGGCGGTGGGCCTCGTCGCCGTGCTGCGCCGGAGCGTTCTGCACGCCCGCCAGTAGCATGGCCGCGTGGCTGGGGCGTTGGTCGAGGGTGCGTACGTCGGTTGGGACAAGATCCGAGACTGCTTCTCCCTCGACCCGGCAACGGCCCACCTGAACCACGGTTCGTTCGGTGCCGTACCAGTCGGCGTGCAACGCGCCCAACTGCGGCTGCGCGACGAGACCGAGGCGAACCCGATGCGGTTCTTCACCGGGCTGGTCGAGCGCATCGCGCACACCAGGCGGCACATCGCCGGGTTCCTCGGCGCCGACCCGGACGGCACAGCGCTCGTGGGCAACGCGACCGCCGGCATCGCGATCGTCCTCGCCTCGCTCGGCATCGGGGCCGGCGACGAGGTCGTGGTGACCGACCACGCCTACGGCACCGTCGGGTTCGCGCTCGACCGGGCCCGCGCCCGGGCCATCGTGGTGCGCCTGCCCATGCGCCCGACCGACGAGGAGACGGTGGCGGCCGTACGCGGCGCCGTGACGCCGGGTCGCACCCGGCTCGTGATCCTCGACCACATCACCTCGCCGACCGCCTGCCTCTTCCCGGTGTCGGCGGTGGCGAGTGCGCTGCGCGAGGTGGACGTACCGCTGTTGGTGGACGGCGCGCACGTACCCGCGATGCTGCCCGTGGAGGTCGACCGCATCGGCGCCGACTTCTGGGTCGGCAACTTGCACAAGTGGGCGTACGCGCCGCGCGGGACCGCGGTTCTCGTGGTGGCCCCCCGATGGCGGTCGCGCATCGAGCCGGCCGCTGTCTCGTGGGAGCAGGGCTCCGGCTATCCGGCCTCGGTGGAGTGGCAGGCGACACTGGACTACACCGGCTGGCTCGCCGCGCCGGCCGCACTCCATACGCTGCGGTTGCTCGGCGTCGACGCGGTGCGCGAGCACAACGAGGCCCTGGCGCGGTACGGCCAGCGCGTCGTCGGGGAGGCGCTCGGCCTCGGGCCGGCCGACCTGCCGGGCGCCGGCGGCGGGCTCAGCATGCGGTTGGTGCCGCTGCCGGCCGGCATCGGTACGACGGTCGAGACCGCCCGGGCGCTGCGGCTGCGGATCGCCGCCGAGCTGCGGGCCGAGGTGGCGATCGGTGCCTGGCAGGGCGGTGGGCTGCTGCGCCTGTCCGCGCAGGTCTACAACCGCGCGGACGAGTACGACCGGCTCGCCGCCGGCCTGCCCCGGCTGCTGGCCGGGGCGGCCTGACCCCGAACCGGCCAGCGGCAGGAGCCGTACCGGCGCGAGCCCGAGAAGGCTGCGCGGGTCGAGGTACTCCGCGCCGCGGCGCAGTCCCCAGTGCAGGCAGGCCGCGACCGGGCACCCCGGGTGTCCGGGATCGAGCACACCGAGCACGTCACCCGCGGCCACTGGCTGTCCACTATGGACCAGAGCGCTCACCGGCTCGTAGGTCGTACGCAGGCCGCCCGCGTGATCCACGCTCAGCACCGGGCGCCCGGCGACCCGGCCGGCGAACCGCACGACGCCCGGCCCGGCCG
>JAEHDK010000121.1 GCA_016880465.1 Micromonosporaceae bacterium | reverse complement strand
GCCGTACGGGTGCCCGGCCCGCCGCCCACCGATGGCGCTGCATACCGCCCCGCCACGAACTCCTGGCGCCGGATCGCAGACTCGCCGATCGAGCTGACCGATGCCACCGCGGTGTGGACCGGGCGCGAAATGATCGTGTTTGGCGCTGCCCTCGGCGGGAACAACTTCCCGGCGAGACCGACCGCGATCGGCGCGGCGTACGACCCGGCGACCGACACGTGGCGCCGGCTGCCGGACTCGACGCTGTCCCCGCAGGCCTCGACGGCGGCGTGGACCGGCCGGCAGCTCATCGCGTGGGACTACGGCATGGCTGCCGCCGGCTACGACCCGGCGCGCAACGAATGGCGGACTTTGCCGGACGTACCGCTGGATCCAGGGGAGGGCCTACCGCGCAGCACCGCGGTCGACCACTACGTCGTCGGGGAGTTCAGCGGCGCGATTGTCACGTACGACGCGGACCGCGCCCGCTGGCAGGACATCTCCCGGCCGGAGTTCGCCGGCTGGTGGTTCGAGCTCGTTCCCGCGGGACCGGTCGTGGTATTGCTCGGTGGTGACGGCTCCACCGGGCTGCAGCGGGTCCTGGCCTACCGCCCCCGCGCCTGACATACGCACGCGAGCGGATCGGCCTACTCCCTGCGGTGGGTCGTCCGCGAGGCGGTGATCCTGTTGGGCGATGGCGACTTGGCCAAGCGGGTCCGCGGTTCGCTGCGCCGGGTCACCGACCTGATCCGAACCCTCGAAGAACGCAGGTCGGGGGGCGCATGACGCGCCCCCCGATCTCTCCTGCACCGGCGACGCGTCGTTGCGCCGCCGGTCGTGCCGTTAAGGCGTTACCCGCAGGATGCCCCACAGGCCTTGGTAGTTACCGAAGCCCGCGGAGTCGTGGAAGAGGTAGTCCCCGGTGACCCCGAAACGTCCGCCTGCCTTGGGTAGCAGCAGGTCGAAGTGATCCAGGGTCGACATACCCTCCTGCGAGCCGATCCAGACGGACATGTTGTTGTGTCCCGGGCTGATGCCGTCCGGCTCCAGGTTCAACACGGTCGGATCGTTGGGCGGTGGCCCGAAGTTGAGCCGATCCGAGTTGTTGAGGTACGGCTCCCGCTGCCACGCGTGACCGTGGATCGTGAAGACGTGACCCCGGGCGTGCCCGCCGGGCTGCAGCAGACGCACCCGCACCGGCTCGCCCGGCCTCGCGGTGAACACCGCCGTCTGCGGATCCGCGCCGACCAGCTCGTTGGCGTAGAGGCGGTGGATGTTGGGGTTGTCCCGAACCACCGTGGCCGGCGTGTCGGGCGAAATCCCGAGCCGGAACCACATGGGCTCGGCTCCGTAGTTGATCGCCTTCTTGCCCGAGTCCTCGATGTCCTCGGAGACACCCAACCCGTTGGCGGCCTCATTCTCGATGTCTGGCACGGCGCACTGCAGGTTCGCTGCGGTGGGCGTGCACTGGCTGCCGTAGCGCAGCTGCACGTTGTCCTGGAGGACCACGACGTGCTCGCGGAACGACGTGTCCGGCGACCAGACCCTTACCGACAGGCGGGTGGTTGGGTCGTTCTGCCGGTCCGCACCCGGAGGCAGGATGATCAGCCCTCCGATGAGGCCCTTGCCGGCCTGCTCGATCTGGTCGGAGGAGGAGATGTTGATCGCGCCGAGCTCCACCGGTCGGGCCTTGGCCTGGAGGCCACCGGTCACCCGCACCAGGTCGACATCGCCGGCGTACCACGTGTAGGTGTCCTTGGCGCCGGGGAGGACGATCTTGCCCTTGGTCCTACCGACGCTGAGCCCGTCGTTGCGGCGGGCGTTGAGTTCGACGAGCTGCGGGTGCAACCCCACGATGCTCGACGGCCGGACGTCGTTCTCGTTGAACGTCACGATGCCGCCGTTGACGTTCTCGTCCTTGTGGACGATCGGGAACAGCCCGTTGAACCCGGGACGGTCGGGAACCGTCGTAGGTAGCGCGTTGCGCAGCTCGACCTTGATGCAGTCGCCGGCATTGGCGCGCATCACGATCGGTTCGATCGGGGTACCGGGCGCCAGGCCTATCGGTTTGCCGCTCCAGCTCCACACGACATCGTCGGTCCAGACGTACATGAGCGCATCAGGGTCGATGAGCGGCCCCGCGCCCTGCACCGATCCGTCCGGCCGTTTCACCGCGGTGGTGCGGGTGTTGTACACGAGCCCGTTGGGCCCGAGCACGTCCGCCGCGCGTACCGCCGTCACGCTGCCCGTGCGCACCGGAGCCGACAAGGGGCAGGTCTCGTTGAACTGGCTGTTGTTGGTGATCACCCACCCGGTGGAGGGGATCGGGTTGTTGGGCAAGGTCAGCAGGTCGCCCCGCGCCTTGGCGTAGCCACGCAGGATGCCCCAGGTGCCGTTCCACAGGCCCTCGGTCTGCGCACCCATGGCGTACATGTGGTCGACCTCGGCCGGAGTGCCCGGGCCGAAGTCCGGGACCGGCACCTCGAAGATGGCGTACTCGGAGATGCCCTGGGCAATGCTGTTGCGCCAGCCCGAGTTGGGGTTCATCGGCTCGTTGAGCCACTTGACGCCCTGCACCGTCGGGTTGTGCTGTTCCTCGGTCGCGCCGACCTGGGTCCGGATCCGTACCTTGTCGGCTTGGTAGGTGCGCAGCAGCGGCGTGAACGGATCGCCCGCGCTCACGTCCTTGGTCAGCGGCGGGTAGAAGGTCGGCTGGACGTTGAGCGCCCCGACGGCACGGTCCGTCCTCGACTCCAGCGCGCGGGACAGGTCGCCCGCGTCCCCCGCGGTCTGGGTCTTGGTCGCCGGGTTGAAGACCCTCAACCCGATCGGCTCGTTCCGGTAGTTGACGACCTGGGTACCGACGTCGTCGGCCGCGATCGCCTCCGCGCATGGTCGTGGTGAGCCGTTCGCGCACTGGTTCGGGAAGAAGACGAGGTCGTTCTCCCGCCCCGCGGGTGGTACCTGCCGGAACGACGGGTTGATCGCGTTGCGGAAGTCCGCGTACGTCGGGATCAGGACGCCCGCACCGTTGTCGATCGTGGTGAGATTCCCGCCGCCCTTCTGGTAGGCCTGCTGGAAGTCCCCGTACTCGAGGTAGAACTCGCGGTGTGCGTTCGCGTTACGGGAATCGCCGGTGGGCCAGATGACGTCGGCCTTCCACGAAGTCGGCCCGCCGTCAAAGCGAGTCCCCATCCGGACGCCCGTCTCGGGATCGCGCTGCAGCGATCCCTGGGGCTCGATCAGCAAGGTCGAGTACAGCCCGACCTGCTGGTGGGTGGAGGGCCCGAAGTGGTCGTGGGTGAACACCGAGCCGTGGCCCTGGTCCCACGTACCGTTCAGGATCGGGTCCGCATACCAGCGCTGGGCGGTCGTGCGCGCGCCCCACGCCAGCTCGCCCACCTGGGCGACGGTGCCGAAGAACGGGTGCTTGCGGGCCAGCGGGCACTGCGGGGTCCACGTGTCGCCCACGTCGAAGTGCGGATCGGTGTCGGGGCAGCCGTTGTTGGCGCGGATGGCCTCGATCCGCTCCACGACCTCCTGAGGGCTGAAGGTGCCGTCCTCGTAGTTGAAGCCGTTGCCCGAGCCGTCCGAGGACGTCACGTCGAACTTGACCAGGTGGATGTGCTGGCCGAGGACATCGGTCGGGGTACGCACCTGGTAGTCGTCCAGCTCGTACACGTTGGGCACCAGGTTGGCGTGCTGGTAGGTCCCGCAGTCGTTGACGTTGAGGCGCATCACCAGCGGCTCCGGTGCGCGCGCCCGGCTGATCGTCGCGCCGACGTCGCCCCACAGCGCGATGACGCGCTGTTGCGGGAAGTGCCACTCGACCTTGTTGAGGATCGCGTCGATCTGAATATCGGCGCCCTTGATGGTGCGCGTCTGGCCGACCTGGGTGACCTGCCAGTTGTTGGCCGGGGTCGGGTCAGACCGGCAGGGTTCGGCGTACGGAGCGCCCGGCTGGCGCGGTAGGCCGTTGGTTTCGTAGCCCTTGATCGGTCGCCCGGTCGGTCCGATAAGCGGGTGGGCCGCATCGACCAACGTGCCGTCGGTGCGGTAGCTCGACTGCCACAGCTTTTCGTGGAACGCCATCGCGACGTTCTCGGCGGCCGTACCGGTCTCGTTGAGGTACTGCACCGCCGCGGTCAGCAGGGTCTTGTTGAAGTCCCTGGGCGTCTGGAAGCTCTGGGCGGTGCCGTCGGTGATGATGTGGCGTGGCAGCCCGCCGTCCTCGCGCTGTCCATCACCGTTGGTGTCGATGATGTCCAGCGGCGGAGTCGGCGGCCGGTGGCCGGCCAGGCCCGGGATGAACAGCGGGAAGCCCGGGTTGGCAGCGGGCGCGACCGCAAAGTTCTCCGCGGCGTCCGCGATACCGTTGCCGTCGGCGTCGACCTGGCTCGAGTCGTTGGCGCCGTCGCGGTTGAGGTCGTAGGGGACCACAGTCGTGCCAGCATTGGGCATCGGAGCCATCACCAGGCTCTGCAGCGGCACCAGCCCGGGGATCGGGGCGCCCGCGGTGATCTCGGCGTCGGGCAGGGCGCGCGCACCCGCGAGGGGGCGTCCCTGGACGTCGAGCGCGGTGCCCCGCTCGAAGGTGTCATGGTTTCGCCACAGCTCCCACATGCCCTGGGCGAAGTGGGGGTAGAAGTGGCAGTGGAAGATCGCGTCGCCGGGGGTCTTGTTGCGGTTGCCCGAGCCGCCGAAGGCGATCTCGTACGTGTAGCCCGAGCCCGAGCCGATGATCTGACTATCGAGGTAGCTCGAAGTCTTGGTGTTGGGCATGAACTGCCACTGATGGGAATGCAGGTGGAAGATGTGGTGTTCCTTGCCCGCATGTATGTTGCGGAACTTGACCCGGTCGTTGATGTAGCTGTGGTGCACGTTGGACGGGTCGTCCGGGTACAGCGCCTTGGTGGCCTTGGGGCCGGGGATGATGTTGCCCGCCGGATCCTTGGCATTGGCCGGGATGTCGACCACCATGGCCGGGTCGCCGACCGTCCACGCGGACAGGAAGAACTCCTCGTACTTGCAGTCGGTGCAGTCCCACATCGGGCCCACGCCGAGGCGGTTGGCGATGATCTCGGCACCGATCCCGCCGGTCCCGTAGTTGATCGCGAAGCCGTCCTTCACCCCGTGCAGGACCTTGAGGAGCTGGGGGTCGTTGAACTGGTCGAACGCCTGGCGGGCGAAGATCTCGTCGTGGAAGACCGTGGTGAACTCCCGGAACGGCTCCCGCCCCTTCTCCTGGTCGAGGTTGTAGATCTGGTTGTCCCAGTAGGTCTGGGGGTAGTCCTGCAGCGGGATCCGGAAGTTGTCGCCGGCCGGGCCGGCCATGATCCCGTTGAGGTCGGAGTGCACCAGCTCGGTGCCGTCGAGCATGTTCAGGATCGGCAGCCCGGTCTTGTTGGCGTCGAAGCCGGCCGGGTAGCGCGCCTCGTAGTTGATGACCGGGTGGCCGTCGGCGGTGAAGCTTGTGGTCGCCAGGTCCATTTCGGCGCGGGTCACCTGGCTGCGGTGCCAGGTCGTCCCGAACGGCTCGACGTTGACCGCGCCGAACAGCCCGAACCCGCTGGTCCCGTTGAACCCCTCCGCGCCCGTGCTGACGCCCGGGTTGGACAGCAGGTAGGGGTTCTCGTGCTCGGCGAACAGCTTGTAGGTCTCGAACTCGCCGGGGGCGGCCAGGCCGCTCGGGCCCTGGCCCACGAACGCGCCGTTGCTGGTGATCGCGTCGACCACCTGCATGCCACCGACGTGTACGCCGACATGCCGGTCGGCGGGCTGTTCGTTGTCCGTACGCTGGGGCGCGAGCAGGTTCTGGAAGCGGATCTGGAGACAGTCGCCGACGTTGGCCCGCAATACCAGCGGGCGCGGTCGCTTGTCCGGGCGCAGCATGACGTTGCCCGGCACGGCCGCGGACTCCGGCAGTCGGGTCAGCGCCACGCCCTGGTTGAGACCGCTCTTGACCACGACGTCGCCCCGCAGCGCGTACATCAGCCCCGCCGGGTTGGTGGCGCCGAGCCGGTTGTAGTCGAAGTCCTGGTCGAGCGCCACGACCTGGGCAACGATCGTGCGGGTACCGGGCAGCGAGCCGCAGGTGACCGGTGGCGGCAGTGTCCCGCCCGCCGGTTCGTCGGCCTGCGGTACCGTCCCGGGCATCATCGCGAAGGCGAGCACGCCCGTCAGCGTCACCCGGGTGGGGGTCAGGGCAAGAACCCGGGTGATGTCGATCCTGCGGCGGCGCGCCCGGACCAGCAGGACCGCCGCCGAAACCGCGAGCGCGACCGGCGTGAGGAGTGCGAGATTGCGTACCAGGTGGCCCACCGACGCGACCTGTGCGCCGTGGTAACCCAGCAGCCAGCCCTGCACCGGGCCGAGCGCGGCAAGCATTGCGCTGGTGGTGAGCGTGACGGCCATTGCCGTAAGGCCGGCACCGGAGGCGTCGGACTCAGCTGACGGCAGGGCCCGCCCGATGCGGCGCGCGATGGCCAGCCCGACCGCGACCGCCGCCATGACGGCGGGCAGCAGCACGGTCGAGTCGCGCAGCCACTGCACCACGAACGGCAGTTGAAGGGCGCTGTGGTGGCCTTCGACGTGGTGCAGCAGGACCAGCCATAGCCCCATGGCGTAGGCTAGTGGTACGGCAAGGTGGAGGAGGATGCGTGGCGACGCTAGCCGGCGGCCCGCATCCTCCTCGCTGTTGAGATACATCTTTCCTTCCTCCCTGTACTTAATGGCCCTCGTGGTCGGTGCCCGCCGTGTCCTGGAACCGGGCCCGACCGAGGTCGATCGCAATCGCCCCCGAGCCATCGGGGTCGTCGAACAGAAGACTCAACTGGTGCTCACCTCCCTTCACCGGGAACTGCATCCGGGCGTCGAAGACGGCCCCGGGCAGCAGCTTCACCGACTCGAAGGCCGCTCCGTCGACGGAGATCGGCTTGCCGTCGCGGCCCAGCCGGAGCGCGAAGCGTGCGGGGGTCAGCTCGACCGGTGCTGCGGTGGTGTTGGCGAGCCTGACCACGACCTCGAGCGAGACCTTGTCGGGCGGGCCATCTTGGGCGAAGCCGACATGGCCTTCGTGCACCGTCTTGGGAACGGCGATCTCCTTGGACGAGTCGACCCACAGCGCGCCGAAGCTCGTCGGCACCCGGCCGTCCGTGAAGCGGGTGTCGGCGTTGCCGGAGAAGATCCGGAAGGCCACGAACGCGCCTACGAGCGCGATGCACGACGTCACCGCAACCAGAGCGGGCAGGGCGTACCGGGCCAACCGCGAGCCGGTGCCACGCGACCGAACCGGTCCCGCCTTGCCGGCTCCGCGATGCATCCCCTCGGTCGAAGGCGCAACGGATTTCGTAGTCATGAGCACCCCTCAGGGTCTGTTCCGCGACTCGCTGAAGCGGACCCGGTGGCTTGCGGTCAGGGCAGGTGCTGGCGTACCTGGTCGAGCAGGTCCGCCGGGGACAGGTACATCGACGGGTACTCGCCGTACCAGCGCTGGGTTCCGCCCGCGTCGATGAACACGAAGCTGTGCCCGGGCAGCCCGGCGTGCATGCCCCTGCCGAGCGTGCCGTAGGCGGCCGAGACGGCCCCGCTGGCGTCGATGAGGAACGGGGTACGCACCTGGTTGGCGGCCATGTCGGCCTTGATCTGTGCGGCGGTGTTCATCACGATCGGCAGCACCGTGATATTGGCGGCGGCGAATTGGGTAGCGTGCCGCTCGATGTCGGCCATCTGGTAGAGGCAGGACTGGCAGCCGGCGCCCTCGTTGAAGTAGAGCACGACGTTGCGCCCGCGATAGTCGGCCAGCCGTACGGTCGCGCCGTTGGTATCGGTCAGCGTGAAGTCCGGCGCGGGACGGATACTGGCGTCCACGGTGCTCCGTGCGCTCCACATCATGGCCCCGATCAGGGCGGCGGCGGCGGTGAGGACGGCGCCCCACAGCAGCAGACGGCGGCGGCGCTGGCGGGCCGCGCTGACCCGGGCCCGTTCGGCCCTGGCCCGACCGGCCGACATCCGCCTGCTGCCGCGCTGGGGGCGGGCGGCGGTCTTGGTGGTCATGACGGGTTCTCCTCAGTGCGGTCGGATCGGGCCACGACCGCTTCGTCCGGGCGCGGGGCGTGGTGGCACGGGACGGCGTGGGCCGCGATGGGTACCTGAATGGCGGCACCGTCGGCGACCCTCCGGCGATCACGGCGCCGGTCGGTCAGCGTGGCGTAGACGAACAGCCCGGCGATGGCCGCCACCAGCACACCCAGTACCGGTTCGGGGACCGGCGACAGCCACCGCTGCAGGTGCTCGAACCGGTTGCCCAGCCAGCGACCGACCGCGACCTGGAAGCCGGGACCGGTGGTCATCGTGCTGGTGCCGGCCAGGTAGATGACGAAGGCACCCATGACGGTGAAGGCGGCCGCGACGGCGACGTTGACGGTGTTGGTGTGCAGGGTGCGGCCGGCCAGCCGCAGCCGGACCGGCCGGGCCGCCAGCCGGGATCTCTCGCCCAGGTGCCGGCGGTCCCAGAGCAGCGCCATCAGGAACAGCGGGAACGTCATGCCCAGGACGAACGCCAGGCCGAGCAGGGTGCCGCCGACCGGGGAGCCGGCCAGGGCGGACAGGGTCATCACCCCGGCCAGCACCGGGGCGCAGCAGCTGGACGCGATGCCGGAGAACACGCCGAGGGCGAAGAAGCTGCCCGAGTCGCCGCGACGGGTGTCGGGGGCGCGCAGGAAGGCGGGCAGGCTCCACATGCGCCCGGACAGCGAGTAGGCAGCCAGCAGCAGCATCAGCGCCCCGCCGGCGTAGTAGAACGGCGCGTGGTACTTGGCGATGGTGCCGGCGACCAGGCTGATCCCGAGCGTGATCGGCACCATGATCACGGCCAAGCCCGCGGCGAATACGAACGTCAGCGGCAGCAGCCGCCAGCGGCGGTTCTTCGCCGCAACGGCCACGTAGCTGGGGGCGAGGAAGACGACGCAGCAGGGGGCGAACAACGCCACCATCCCGGCGAGGAACGCGGCCAGTACGCTGCCCGTCGTCAACAGGCTCATCGCGGGCCTGCCGCTGTCGCCTGGCCCAGCAGCGTACGCAGCTTGCCGCGGGGGAGCCGGCCCTGACTGAAGAGTGCCCCGTCTACGAGCACGAGCGGGAACATCGCCGGCCGGTACGCGCCGACCAGGGCCATCCCGGCGGCGCTGCCTGCCTCGACAAGCTCGACCCGGACCGGAATCTCACGGGCCAGCCCGGTCAGGGCGTCCTGCGCATCGGCGCAGAAGTGGCATGCCGGCGCGTACACCACCGTAATCGTCCGAATCGGCATCATGGCTCCTTGGGGTCCCATGTCGGGTCTGGGTGGACGTCTCGTACGACCAGGCTGGGTAACCGCCCTGAAGAAATCTGACGGATATCGATGAAACTTCGATGAAGCCACCGGGACCTTCGGCACGGCAGGATGGGACCATGTGCTCGCTTGTGATGATCGTCGATGATGAGCAGAGCCTGGCGAAGGTGGTGGCGACCTATCTGGAGCGCGACGGCCATCAGGTGGAATGCGTCTTCGACGGCCCAACCGCGGTGGCCGCGGCCCAGCTCCGGCCACCCGACGTGGTGGTGCTCGACCTGGGACTGCCCGGCCTGGATGGCATCGAGGTATGCCGGCAGCTGCGTACCTTCACCGACTGCTACGTGGTGATGCTCACTGCCCGTACCGGCGAGATCGACAAGCTCCTCGGCCTCGGGGTGGGCGCCGACGACTACCTGACCAAGCCGATCAGCCCGCGGGAGCTCGTGGCCCGGGTTCGCGCCATGCTGCGCCGGCCCCGCCACGGCGCCAGTGCCGGCGACCAGCAGCCACCCCGCCGCTTCGGGCCGTTGAGCATCGACGTGACGGCCCGCGAGGTCCACCTCCACCAGCGGCCGGTGGAGCTGACCCGCACCGAGTTCGACCTGTTGGCCGCGCTGTCGGCCAGGCCGCGGATAGCCTTCAGCCGCCGGCAGCTCATCGAGGCGGTGTGGGGCGCGGGCTGGGTCGGCGACGAGCACCTCGTCGACGTACACATCGGGCACTTGCGCCGCAAGCTCGACGACGGCCCGGCCAGCCACCGGTTCATCCGGACCGTGCGCGGCATCGGGTACCGAATGGGTGAGGGCTGATGGCTGGCCTGCGAGTCGGCCTCACCGCTCGGCTCTTCACCGCGCAGGCGCTGGTCGTGTTCACCGGCGCGGTCACGCTCGGGCTGGTCGCCACCGCGGTCGGGCCGGCCATCTTCCACCGGCACCTGCAAGAGATCCCTGGCCGGGTCGACGCCGCGACCAACCACCATGTCGAGGCGGCGTACGCCTCGGCCAGCACGGTGTCCTTCGGCGTCGCCCTGCTCGCCGCACTCGCCGCCGCCCTGGTCGTGAGCGCGTACATCGCGCGGCACGTCGCCGGCCCGGTCGGGCAGCTCGCCGCCGCGGCGGCCGATGTCGCCGAGGGCCGATACACGACCCGCGTCCAGCCGCCGCGGCTCGGCGCCGAGTTCGACACGGTGGCGGCGTCCTTCAACGCGATGGCCGCCCGACTGGCCGACGCCGAGGAGAACCGCCGCCGGATGCTGGCGGACCTCGGTCACGAGATGCGCACCCCCGTCGCGACCATCGAGGCTTACCTGGAGGCCGCCGAGGACGGCGTGGCCGTTGCCGGCGAGGACACCCTGTCGGTGCTGCGCACCCAGACCGCCCGGCTGCGGTGCCTCGCCGAGGACATCGCCGCGGTGTCCCGGGGCGAGCAGCACCAGCACCACCTGCACCTGGTCCGTACCGGGCCGGCCGGCCTGGTGCACGCCGCGGCGGCGGCGGCACGACCCCGCTACACGGCACGCGGGGTCGCCCTGCGCAGCGAGGTCGCCGCGGACGTACCGGACGTCGAGGTGGATCCGGAACGGATCGGCCAGGTGCTGGGCAACCTGCTGGACAACGCGCTGCGGCACACCCCGCCCGGAGGGCGGGTCGGCGTCACCCTCGATCGGGATCCAGCCGGGGTGCGGATCGCGGTGGCCGACACCGGCGACGGCAGCGCCGCCGAGGACCTGCCGCACCTGTTCGAGCGGTTCTACCGGGCGGGCGCCCGCGACCGCGGGCACGGCGGTTCGGGCATCGGCCTGTCGATCGTGCGGGCGCTGGTCCACGAGCACGGCGGCCGGGTAACCGCCGACAGCGACGGGCCCGGTACGGGAGCGACGTTCACGCTGGTCCTGCCGGCCGCCGCGACCCGGACGAGTGCCGGCAATCCACCGGCCGGGCAATGACCCTAAGCGGCGGTTCACCGACCCCGCTACCCGTGGACCGGGACCGCCATCTCGGCGCGCGCCTCGGCGAAGGCCGACGCGGCCAGTTCGAGATCGGCGCGGGTGTGTCCGGCCGACATCTGGGTACGGATGCGGGCACTTCCGTGCGGGACGACCGGGTACGAGAACGCGGTAACGTATACACCCTTGCCCAGCAACCGATCGGCCAGCTGCGCGGCGACCGCCGCGTCGCCCAGCATCACCGGGATGATCGGATGCTCGCCCGGTAGGACGGTGAAGCCCAGCTCGGTCATCCGGGTACGGAAGAAGGCAGTGTTGTCGAACAACTGCCGGCGCAGCTCAGCCGTACCATCGAGCAGGTCGAGTACGGCCAACGAGGCGGCCACCACCGCCGGTGCGACGGAGTTGGAGAACAGGTAGGGGCGCGACCGCTGGCGCAACAGCTCCACGATCTCCGCACGACCGCTGACGTAGCCGCCGCTGGCGCCGCCGAGCGCCTTGCCGAGTGTCCCGGTCAGGATGTCCACGCGGTCGGTCACTCCGAACAGGTCCGGCGTGCCTGCACCGTGCGGGCCGATGAACCCGACCGCGTGTGAGTCGTCGACCATCACCAGCGCGCCGTACTCGTCCGCGAGCCGGCAGATGTCGTCCAGCGGTGCGAGGTACCCGTCCATGGAGAACACCCCGTCGGTGGCGATCATCCGGAACCGCGCACCCGCCTCCTGCTGGAGCTGTTCCTCGAGATCGGCCATGTCCCGGTTGCGGTACCGGCGGCGACGGGCCTTACCCAGCCGGATGCCGTCGATGATGCTGGCATGGTTGAGCTCGTCGGAGATCACCACGTCGTCCGGTCCGAGGAGTGCCTCGAACAGGCCGCCGTTCGCGTCGAAGCACGAGCTGTACAGGATCGTGTCGGCGGTACCGAGGAACGCGGAGAGCCGCTCCTCCAGGCGCTTGTGCGGCAGCTGGGTGCCGCAGATGAACCGGACCGAGGCCATGCCGTAACCCCACTCGTCCAGGGCTGCCCGGGCGGCGGACACGACCGCCGGATGGTCGGCCAGACCGAGGTAGTTGTTCGCGCACAGGTTGAGCACGCGGCCCGCGCCGGCCACCTCGATCCGCGCGGCCTGTGGACTGGTGATCACGCGTTCCGCCTTGTACAGCCCGGAACTGCGGATGCCGTCCAGGGTCTCCCGCAGGTGCGCCTTTACGTTGGTATACATCTGACTCCTCCCGCAAACGCGACGTCGCCTCACGGCGCCCAGTCGAGGATCACCTTGCCGCACCGGCCACCGCGCGCGGTGGCGAACGCCTGCTCGTATTCGCTCGACGGAAACCGGTGCGTGATCGCCGCGGTGATGTCCAGGCCCTGGGACACCAGCACGGACATGGCGTACCAGGTCTCGAACATCTCGCGGCCGTAGATGCCGGTGAGCACCAGGGAGTTGAGCACCACGGTGCTCAGGTCGAGACTGACCGGCCCGCTGGGCAGGCCCAGCAGCGCGATCCGCCCGCCGTGCGTCATGTTGTCCACCATCTCGCGTAGCGCGGCGCCGCTGCCCGACATTTCCAGCCCAACGTCGAAACCCTCCACCATGCCCAGCCCTGCCTGGGCGTCCGCTATGGACGTCTCGGTCGGGTCGATCGCGCGCGTCGCACCCATCTTCATGGCTAGATCAAGCCGGTAGCTGTTGGTGTCGGTCACCACGACGTGGCGGGCACCGGCATGGCGTACCACCGCGACGGCCATCAGACCGATCGGCCCGGCGCCGGTGACCAGCACGTCCTCGCCGAGCACCGGAAAGGCGAGCGCGGTGTGCACCGCGTTGCCGAACGGGTCGAAGATGGCGGCCACATCCAGGTCGATGCCGGCTTTGTGCTGCCACACGTTGCCCGCCGGCAGGACCAGGTACTCGGCGAACGCGCCGGCCCGGGTCAAGCCGACGCTGTCGGTGTGGGCGCACAGATGCCGCCGGCCGGCGCGGCAGTTGCGGCAGGTACCGCAGACGACGTGCCCCTCCCCGCTGACCAGGTCGCCCACGGTCGGGCCGGACACGCCCGCACCGACCTCGACGACCTCGCCCACGAACTCATGGCCGACGGTGAGCGGCACCGGGACGTGCTGGCGCGCCCACTCGTCCCAGCCGTAGATGTGCAGGTCGGTGCCGCAGATACCGGTCCGCAGCACCTTGATCAACACTTCCCCGCTGTCCGGCGTCGGACGTGGCACCTCGCACATCCAGAGGCCCGGCGCGGCTTGCGCCTTGACCAGCGCCCTCATTCGGTTCCTCCAACCACTCAGGACAGTCCGACCACGTTGCCGTCGTCGGCAAGGTCGATCCCGTGTGCCGCCGGGTGCGTGCCGAGCCCCGGCATGGTCCGCATGTCCCCGCAGATCGGGTACACGAAGCCGGCGCCGATCGACGCGCGTACCTCACGAACCGGCAGCGTCCAGCCGGTCGGCGCACCGGTGCGGGTCGGGTCGGACGACAAGGACAGGTGGGTCTTCGCGATGCATACCGGCAAACCGCCCCAGCCCTGGCGCTGGTACGCGTCGAGCTGCCGGTCGGCCACCGTGCTGTACTCCACCCGGTCGGCTCCGTAGATCTGCCGGGCGATCGTCTCGATCTTGCGGCGTAACGGGGCGTCGTCCGGGTACAGGAACCGGAACTCGGAGGGCTCGCCGGCTGCCTCCGCGACCGCCTCGGCGAGTTCGGTCGCCCCTATACCGCCGCGGGTGAAGTGGTCGGACACCGCCACGCGGACCTTCATCGACTCGGCTATCTCCGCGATCGCCCGCCACTCCGACGGATGGTCGGTCGGGAACGCGTTGACCGCCACCACCGCGGGTACGCCGTGCGCCTGGATGTTCTCGACCTGCTTGCGCAGGTTCGCGGCGCCCTCGTGTACCTCGTCGGGGTTCTCGGCGAGCAGCTCGGTCGGCAACGGCTTGCCGGCCACGATGTGGTACCGGCCCGAGTGCGCCTTCAGTCCGCGCACCGTGGCGACCACGACGGCGGCGTCGGGGCGCAGCCCGGAGACCCGGCACTTGATGTTGAAGAACCGTTCCGCGCCCATGTCCGCCCCGAACCCGCCCTCGGTGAGCAGGTAGTCACCGGTACGGATGCCGATCAGGTCGGCCAGGATCGACGAGTTGCCGTGCGCGATGTTGCCGAACGGGCCGGCATGCACGAGCACCGGGGTGTTCTCCAAGGTCTGGAGGAGGTTCGGCTTGATCGCGTCGCGCAGGACGGCGGCCATCGCGCCAGCCGCTTCCAGGTCCTCGGCCGTCACGGGCTGGCCGTCGCGGGTGTACCCCACGACGATGCGTCCCAGCCGGGTACGCATGTCCGGCAGCGAGGTCGCCAGCGCCAGGATGGCCATCACCTCGGATGCCGCGGTGATGTCGAAGCCGGTCTGGCGCGGCATGCCGTCCTCGCGGCCGCCGAGACCGATGACGATGTTGCGCAGCGCGCGGTCGTTGACGTCGAGAACCCGCCGCCAGGTGATCTGCGGCGGGTCGAGGCCCAGCGGATTGCCGTGGTACCAGTGGTTGTCGACCATCGCGGCGAGCAGGTTGTGCGCCGCGGTCACCGCGTGGAAGTCGCCGGTGAGGTGGAGGTTGAGCAGGTCCATCGGTACGACCTGGCTGTAGCCGCCGCCGGCCGCACCGCCCTTGATGCCGAACGTGGGTCCCATCGACGGCTGCCGGATGGCGACCGTCGCCGAGCGACCCAGGTGCCGGAACGCCTGGCCGAGCCCGACCAGCGTGGTGGTCTTGCCCTCGCCGAGCGGGGTGGGCGTGATCGCCGATACCAGTACGTACTTGGCCAGGGGTCGCCCGGCCAGCTCGTCGAGCGCGGCGAGCTTGATCTTCGCCACCGACTCGCCGTACGGCTCGAGCAGGTGTGCGCCGATGCCCATGTCGCCGGCCAGATCGGGGAGCGGCTTCAGGCTGCCCGCCAGGGCGATGTCGAGGTCCGAGGGGATGGTCATAGCATCGTTGTAGCGGCCGCCCCGACCCGGCCGGTAGGCCAGGAAGACCTGCCCGGATGGTCCACCGGTCCCGACTGCACCGCCGGAGGCGGCGGCGGCGGACCGGATGACCCGATCTACCGCTCGATCGTCACGCGGGCGAACCGGCGCCGGTGCCGTGGAACATCGCGATCATCTCGCGGGCCAGCCGCCGCTTGAGCTGGACGCCGTGCAGGTCCCGTAAGCAGCCGGTCCTTCTCCGCCGGGTGCAGGTCGAGCGCCAGGCGGACGTAGTCCGGCATCGCCTCGTCGGGAATCGACATCACCTTGCCGAAGATCTCGCTGGGCGGCTCCGCGGGCGTCGGGCGGGAACGGCACGCTGACCGTGCGGCCGCCTCATCGTACCGGCGAGGCGGTTGCGACCCGTCCAACGACGGCGGCACCCGCCCGTGGCCGGGCCGGCTCTCCGGTCGAGCCGGGTTAGGATCATGCGTGCGTCGTGCGCTCCGCCACCCCGCCCGGATCGTGCCGATCGCGTTTGCCGTCGCGGTCCTGGCCGGCACGGTGTTGTTGCTGCTGCCGATATCGCGCGCGGGGTCCGGCAGCGCACCGCCGCTGGTCGCGCTGTTCACGTCGACGTCCGTCGTCTGCGTCACCGGGTTGGCGGTCGTGGACACGGCCACATACTGGTCGCCGTTCGGGCACGTGACGCTGCTGGTCCTGATGCAGATCGGCGGCTTCGGAATCATGGCTCTGGCGAGCCTGCTGGGTCTGTTCGTTGCCCGCCGGCTCGGCCTGCGGAGCCAGCTGATCGCCCAGGCCGAGACACGCTCGCCCGCCCTGGGAGACCTGCGGCGCGTGCTGGTCCGGGTCGCGCTGTGGACTGTCCTGGTCGAGTCAGCGGTGGCGCTGGTACTGTCCGCGCGGTTCTGGCTGGGGTACGGGTACCCGCTCGGCAAGGCTGTCTGGTACGGCGTGTTCCACTCGGTGTCCGGGTTCAACCACACGGGGTACTCATTGTTCTCGGACAACCTCGTGGGCTTCGTCAGCGATTGGTGGATCAACTTGCCCATCGTGGTGGCCATCGTGGCCGGCAGCATCGGCTTCCCGGTGGTGTACGAGCTGACCCGTGAACTGCGCCGCCCGCGCGCCTGGTCCGTGCATACCCGGATCACCGTGTACGGCACGGGGGTGCTGTTGGCGGTCGGGTTCCTGGCGATGCTGGTGTTCGAATGGGCCAACCCGGCGACGTTCGGTCCGCTCGGCGTACCGGAGAAGATCGTGGCCGCGTTGCTGCAGGGCACCTCGCCACGCACGGCCGGCTACAACAGCGTCGACTTCGGGCAGATGAACGCCGAGACCCTCGCCGTCACCGACGCCTTGATGTTCATCGGCGGGGGCAGCGCCGGCACGTCGGGCGGCATCAAGGTGACCACCTTCTTCCTGCTTGCCTTCGTCATCTGGGCCGAAGTACGCGGTGAGCGAGACGTCACGGTCGCACGTCGATCGATCGACGAGTCCACCCAACGGCAAGCCGTCACCGTCGCACTGCTCGGCGTGGCGATCGTGGCTGCCGGCGCCGTCGCCTTGCTCGTGGTCACCGAGTACCCGCTGGAGCGGGTGCTGTTCGAGGCCATCTCGGCCTTCGCGACCGTGGGCCTCAGCACGGGCATTACGCCCACTCTGCCGCCCGCCGCTCAGCTGGTCCTCATCGTGCTCATGTACGTTGGCCGCGTCGGCACGATCACCGTCGCCTCGGCGTTGGCGCTTCGCGAACGGCGGCGGCTGTACCGATATCCGAAGGAGCGACCCATTGTCGGCTAACAACATCGGGACCGTCGCGGTGATCGGGCTGGGCAGGTTCGGTGGTCAGGTGGCCCGCACACTGGTAAAGCTGGGCCACGAGGTGCTCGGCATCGACAGCGACATGCGTGTCGTCGGCCAATGGGCCAATGAGCTGTCCCATGTCGTCGAGGCCGACGCCACCGACCAGGCCGCGCTGCGCCAGCTCGGGGTGGCCGACGTGCACCGGGTCGTCGTCGGCATCGGCGACGACCTGGAAGCCAGCGTGCTCACCGTACTGTCCCTGACCGAGCTGGGCGTGCCGGAGATCTGGGCCAAGGCCATCACCGACAAACACGGGAAGATCCTCAGCGCCGTGGGGGCGCAGCATGTGATCTATCCCGAGGCGGCGATGGGCGACCGGGTGGCCCACCTGATCACCTCCAAGCTCATCGACTTCATCGAGTTCGACGACGGCTTCGCCATCGCCAAGACCCGCGCCCCGGCCGAGGTTGTCGACCGGACGTTGGCCGAGGCGGCTCTGCGTACCCGCTTCGGAGTAACGGTGGTCGGAGTCAAACGCCCCGGCGAGGACTTCACGTACGCGGTCCCGGACACCGAAGTACGGGCCGCAGACATGCTCATCGTGGCCGGTCGGACGGACCTGATCGAACGGTTCGCCGCCGCCACCTGACGGCAGCCATCCCGGCACCGCCGAGGGTGGGGCCCGGTCCGCCCGTACCTTGCCGTGAACCCGGTAGGCCGGCAATGCGTGTTGTATATCGTCATGAATCAGCGTGCTGAGGAAGGACGAGCATATGAATCGACGCCAAGCGCTGACCGGGTTCGCTGCCGCGGCCGCCGCGACCGTCCTGGTGAACCCGACACGGGCCGGCGCCGCCGGTGAGCCGGGGCATTTCCCAACGGTCATCCCGCTGCCCGACAACTGGCTGCCTGAGGGCATCGCGATCGGCTCGGCGCCGTTTGCGTACTTCGGCTCCCGCGCCACCGGATCCGTCTACCGCGCCAACCTGGCCACCGGCCAGGGCGAGATCATCCACGACGGTCCCGGCGCCGCGTTCCCGGCGGTCGGACTCAAGATCGACGAACGTAACCGGCTGTTCGTCTCCGGCGGCTCGGCCGGTGACGGCCGGGTCATCCACGCGGTCAGCGGTCAGCTACTCGCCCGGTACCAGTTCACCACCGCCCGGAGCTTCTTCAACGACGTCGTACTCACGCCGTCGGGTCCCTACTTCACCAACTCGCTCGAGGCGGCCCTCTATCACCTACCCATCGACACCGACGGCCACCTCCCTGCGCCGGACGGATTCGTACGGGTCCCGCTGGGCGGCGCGTGGGAGCAGCGAGGCACCGGTAACAACGCCAACGGCATCGCCCGTACGCCGGACGGCGCCGGCCTGCTGGTCGTCAACTCGGCCAACCAACTGCTGTACCGCGTCGATCCGTCGACCGGGTTCGCGGTACAAGTCGACCTCGGCGGCTACCTCCTGGAGGCCGGCGACGGCCTGCTGCTGGACGGCCAGGTCCTGTACGCGGTGCAGAACCGGCTCCAGATCCTGGCCGTGATCCGGCTCAGCGACGACGGGACGGCCGGCGTGGTCGCGGACCGGGTCGAGCTGCCGCCGCCGTTCAACGTGCCGACCACGGTCGCGAAGTTCAGCAACGGCGCGGCCGGTGACCGCCTCTACCTACCGAACGCCAAGTTCGGCCAGGCCGTCACGACGTTCGAAGCCGTCTCCATCCCGGTTCCGGTCGCCTGAGCCCGCCGCTCGGCGCGCGGTGGTGGCGGGTCAGGTGGGCAATCGTCCAGAGTGGACAGAACGGACGGCCCGGCACCACCCGGGCCGATCCTGACTGGCTACCGCCGGGTCCCGGGCCCGATTCCAGCACATCGGCGGGATCCACGACTGGGTGGCTAGGATCGTGTCGCTGGCCTGGCACATCACGTTGGAGCCGACCCGGTGGGGCCGCCGCCGGCTCGGCGAGCCGCAGCTTCTCGCCCGCGGTGACCAGCGCCTGCTGGACGCGTGGGTAACCCACTCGGCGATCTGACGGTCAGAACCGCCGCCGGTACGCCGATGCGGCGTCCAGCCTGGCCCGCGCCATCGCCACGGCCGCCCGGCTGGGCAGCAGGTCGGGCCGCTTCGACAATCGGTCGAGCAGCTCGCTGGTGTTGCCTCGGATCCGCTCGGAAATGTCGGCGAATGCCTGCGCCCGGAGCCCTCCCCGGTGTTCGAGGGCAGCGCAGATCACCCCGCCCGCATTGGCGATCACGTCGGGCACACTGAGGATCCCGCGCCGGGCAAGGATCGCCTCGGCGCCGCTGGTGACCGGCAGGTTGGCTCCCTGCAGCACGACCTTCGCCCGCACCAGCTCCGCGTTACCCTCGTGCACGACATCGGGCTGGGCGGCGGGTACGAGCACCTCGCACTCCGCGGTGAGCAGGTCGTCACGGGCGATCTGCTTTGCCATGGAGCACTCGGCGATCGGTTGGGAACGCTTGAACTCCACCAGCTCCGGCACATCCAGGCCGTCCGGATCGTAGATGGCGCCGGAGGAGTCGGAAACGCAGACAACCCGTGCCCCGCGCTCGACAAGGTGCAACGCAGCGTGCCGGCCGACGGCACCGAAGCCCTGCACCGCGACGCGCGCGCCCGCGAGACGCAGGCGCCCGGCCTGCTCGAGCGCGGACGCGCACTCGGCCAGCCCGTACCCGGTTGCGCCGATCTCGTCCAGCGGGATGCCGCCGATCACGGCCGGCAGCCCGACCGCGCGGCCGATCTCGTCATGGACCCAGGCCATCGCGGCCTCGTCGGTGCCCATGTCCGGTCCGGGGATGTAGTCGGTCAGGTCCCTGATGGCGCGACCAAAGGCCCGGACCAAGCGTTCCTTCTGACACGCGTCCATGCGGGGGTCTGCGACAATGCCCGCTTTG
>JAEHDK010000120.1 GCA_016880465.1 Micromonosporaceae bacterium | reverse complement strand
GTATGAGTGCCGACATAAAAGAGAAACTCTTCACGAGTGAAAACATCAGGCGGTCGCGGGCGTGGCCGGCCGGCTGCTCAGTACGCGTCGGGGGGTCGCCGCCGCGCGGGACGCGGTGGTGCTGCCCACGCCGGCCAGCGCCACGTCGGGCGTACCGGCCGGTGCGGATCTCGGGGTACCGGACCTCGCGCCGTACCAGACCCCGAACCGGATCTTCTACCGCATCGACACGGCGCTCGTGGTGCCGCAGGTGGATCCGGGAAACTGGCGGCTGCGCATCTACGGGCGGGTGCGCAAGCCTGTCGAGATCACCTTCGCGGACCTGCTGGCCCGGCCGATGGTCGAACGGTGGATCACGCTGTGCTGCGTGTCGAACGAGGTCGGCGGTGACCTGGTCGGCAACGCGCGCTGGCTCGGCGTACCCGTGGCGGACCTGCTCGACCAGGCCGACCCGCTGGACGGCGCGGACCAGGTGCTGAGCCGCTCGGCGGACGGCTTCACCTGCGGTACGCCGACCGCGGTGCTGCGCGACGGGCGGGACGCCCTGCTCGCCGTCGGGATGAACGGCGAGCCGCTGCCGGTGGACCACGGCTTCCCGGTCCGCATGGTGGTACCGGGCCTCTACGGGTACGTGTCGGCCTGCAAGTGGATCGTCGGCATGGAGCTGACCGGCTTCGACGACGTGGACGCGTACTGGGTCCAGCGCGGTTGGGCGCGGAAGGGACCCATCAAGACCCAGTCACGGATCGACGTACCCCGCCGGGGCCGCGAGGTGCGCGCCGGCGCGGTGACCGTGGCCGGGGTGGCGTGGGCCCAGCACCGCGGGATCACCAGCGTGGAGGTGTCGGTCGACCAGGGCGAGTGGCACCCGGCGACGCTGGCCACGACCGCGTCGATCGACACGTGGCGGCAGTGGTCGTGGCAGTGGGACGCCACGCCCGGGCGGCACACCCTCGCCGTACGGGCCACGGACGCCGGTGGCGAGACCCAGACCGCCCAGGAGGCCGAGCCCTACCCGGACGGCGCGACCGGCTGGGACACGATCCAGGTCACGGTCGGGCCCGGATAGCTGAGCTCGCGCGGCCGGATCAGCTCGCGCGGCGGGCCGGTACGAGGCGCTGGCGCGGCAGCGCGGTCGACTGGCGGTGGGCGGAGCCGAGCCGGGCCTCCAGCCGTCGTACGTCCACCCGGGCCTGCCGGCAGTCCGCGGTGTCCTGCCAGCCCGTGGCCAGTAGGCGCAGCCGCTCCGACTCGCTGAACCCGCCCCACACGCCGTACGGCTCGCGGACCGCGAGCGCATGTGCGGCGCACTCGGCGCGTACCGGGCAACCGTGGCACACCGCCTTGGCGGCGGCCTCCCGGCGGTACCGCGACGAACCACGTTCGCCTTCCGGGTGGAAGAACTGGGCGCTGTCCTGGCCACGGCAGGCCCCTGAGCGCTGCCAGTCCCATACGTCCGCAATGGGCCCGGGGAGCCTGCGTACGTTTGCCATCTGCGCCCTCCTCGCGCTGGAGCCGACAGGTGTTTCCTACCCCGGTGGTTCCGCGCTCAACCGTCCGCCACGACCAGCCAGTTCGGGTGTTTTCCCACCCATGGCCGGAAAGTTGCGTAATGATCAGACGGTTCGTGCTCTTCGCTTAACGGTCTGGAGACGGGGGGATCACCCGGTGCGTTCGGTGCTCGTGTGCGTCCGTACCC
>JAEHDK010000004.1 GCA_016880465.1 Micromonosporaceae bacterium | reverse complement strand
TCCACCGGCTGTACGTGGTTCTCACCCGCGCGGTCTCCGGCTTGGCCGTGGTGCACGCCCGCCCGCTGCCGGCGCCGCTGGCCTGAGGGCACCGGCCTGACGGCGCCACGGGCGTGAGCGGCCGGCGCGTTCGCGCCGGTTCGGATGATTCCCGCGCGTTTGTCGGACCCCGGTGTCAGGATGCCGGAAGGATGGCCATCGTGGTCCACCGCGGCACGCAGGAGAGAGGCGCAGGGGAAAGCTATGACTAAGCATGCACCGGGCGTGCCCAGCTGGGTGGACCTCAGCTCACCGGACGTGCCGGCGTCGACTCAGTTCTACCGGGACCTGTTCGGCTGGACCGCCACGGTGGCTACCGAGCCCGAGGCCGGTGGATACACCACATTCCGCAAGGACGGCAAGGCGGTCGCGGCGGTCGGTCCGCAGCTGAACGGTGACCAGCCGCCGGCCTGGATGACCTACTTCGCCAGCGCGGACGCGGATGCCACCGCGGCCCGCATCGAGGCCGGCGGCGGCCAGGTGCTCATGGCCCCGATGGATGTCATGCAGTACGGCCGGATGGCAGTGTTCCTCGACCCGTCGGGTGCCGCTTTCGCGGTGTGGCAGGCCGGCTCGATGGAGGGCAGCGAGCTGGCCGGCGTGCCCGGCGCGATGAGCTGGATCGAGCTGATGACCCGCGACGCCGAGACGTCGAAGATCTTCTACCAGCACGCGCTCGGCTGGGCCTGCCGCGACGTCACGTACGACGGCGGGACCTACACGATCTGGCACACCGAACGCCAGGACGTGGGCGGCATGATGAGCATGTCCGGCGAGACGTGGCCGCCCGAAGTGCCCTCGCATTGGATGATCTACTTCGAGGTCGAGGACACCGACGCGACCGCGGCACGCGTGCAGGAGCTGGGCGGCAAGATCTCGGTCCCGCCCTCCGACACGCCGGCCGGCCGGTTCGCGGTCCTCACCGACCCGCAGGGCGCGACATTTTCGATCATCAAGTCCAACCCGGACTTCCAACCCTGACGGTTCCGTTCCCGATCTGACGCAGATCGATCTGACACAGGCGGGCGCGACCGGCCGGCACACCGCCGACTAAACGTCCAGCATTCCTGCCGCGATGGGCGTAATTGTCGGCACGAAGGTGCACGCCAACGGGGTCACTGAGGCCCGTCAATGCCCTCATCCCGCGGCCTGTCGTCCTCGCCGGCCAGCGCCGACCGCAACCTGTCCCGCTCCGCTCGCCGCCGGTGCACGGCGCCGGCCAAGGTTCCGGCGACCTGGTCCCGCCACCGGCGTAACAGGAAGAACGCCAGCCCGGCGGAGGCCAGGATCGCAATCATCAGCTTCAGAAGGACGTTCATGTCGATCGGCCACAACGCGAGCAGCACCGCAAGGAACAGGCCGATCCGCGCGAGCGTGTACTTGATCGCAGGGCTCACGGGCCCGAGGGTACGGGACACGTCAGGCGAATGTGGTATGCGGCTCGGCCCGCCGTTCGGCCAGGGAAGGCGCCGGTTCGTACTCGTGTACCACCTCGTACCGGGTGTTCCGCTCGACCGGCCGGAAGCCGGCGTCCCAGATCAGCTGCAAGAGGTCCTCGCGGTGCATGGTGTCCGGGGTGCCGTACGCGTCGGCGTCGTGGGTGATCTTGTACTCGACCACCGAGCCGTCGAGATCGTCGGCGCCGAAGTTCAGCGAGAGCTGAGCGACCGACAGGCCGTGCATGACCCAGAAGCACTTGACGTGCGGGACGTTGTCGAACAGCAGCCGGGAGACCGCGAAGGTCTTGAGCGACTCGGCCGGTGCGGCCATCGTCGTGCGGGCCTGCAACCGGTTGCGGATCTTGCCGTCGGCCGAGTCGACGAAATCGTGCTGGTACCGCAGCGGGATGAAGACCGCGAAGCCGCCCGTCTCGTCCTGCAGCTCGCGCAGCCGGAGCACGTGATCCACCCGGTGCCGAGGCTCCTCCACGTGTCCGTACAACATGGTGCTCGGGGTGTTGAGGCCCTTGCCGTGCGCGAGCCGGTGGATGCGGGACCAGTCCTCCCAGTGCGTGGCGTGGTCCACGATGTGCTCGCGCACCTCCCAGTCGAAGATCTCCGCACCGCCGCCGGTCAGCGAGTCCAGGCCGGCGTCGATCAGCTCGTCGAGTATCTCGTCGGCCGGCCGCCCGGAGATCTTCTCGAACCAATGGATCTCGGTGGCGGTGAAGCACTTGAGGCTGACGCCGGGCAGCGCCTCGCGCAGTGCGCGCAGCACCCGCGGGTAGTACTTCCAGGGCAGCGTCGGGTGCAGTCCGTTGACGATGTGCAGCTCGGTGAGCTGCTCGCCCTCCATCTGTTTGGCCTTGGCGACCGCCTCCTCGACGCGCATCGTGTACGCGTCCTTCTCGCCCGGCTTGCGCTGGAACGAGCAGTACGCGCAGGACGCCGCGCACACGTTGGTGAGGTTGAGGTGCCGGTTGACGTTGAACATCACCCGGTCGCCGTTTCGCTCGGTGCGCACGTGGTGCGCCAGACGGCCGAGCCAGGCAAGGTCGTCGCACTCGTAAAGGGCGATGCCGTCCGCCCGGGTCAGCCGCTCACCCGCGTAGACCTTGGCTTCGAGCTCCCGCCGGAGACCCACATCCATGGGCCCGAGCGTACGTGCCGGGCTGTTGTTAACCATCCGTCACCCCCAGGCACATCGACAGAGTTAGTCTTCGTGGGGTAAGAACGAATGGGCGGAATCACACGGGGTGGGAGACCTATGGCGAAACGGCGAGGGTTCCGGGCGTCGAGCACCCGCTCCAGGGTGGCCGGCCAGGCTCCGCGTCCCAGGGCAACACCGCGGCCGGCGGCGGCGGCCAGCGCCGTGGCCGGCCCCACCACCACTGCCGGGGTACGCCCCCTTGCGGCGCTGCGGCCCATCGCGTGGTCGGCCGTCGTCGGCACCGCGTTCGCCGCGCTGATCGCGATGCCCGCGCAGGCCGACCCGATCGCGGTCCCGGACGGCGGCTCCCGTCCGGTGCCATCCGGTGCGCTGCGCCTTCCCGGCAGCCAGACGGCAGCGCCCGCGCCCGTGGCTAACCCGATCGCCGGGCCGCTCGCCGCCCAGGTGACCGCGAAGCAGGCCGACGTGGCGCTGCTCGGGGAACGGCTCAACGCACTCGACGAAGCGCTGAGCCAGGCCGAGCAGCGGAAGGCGGCGGCCGAGGCCGACTGGCGGGCCGCCGTTGCCGTGGTCGACGACCTGCGGTCGAAGGCCGAGTCGGCCGCCCAGAAGGAGTACCGCGCCGCGACCGAGCTCGCCCCACTCGGCCCCTTCGGCATGGACCTGCACCAGTTCGGCCGGCTTGTGCCTCGGGACGAGGACAGCGACGTCGGCTCGGAGGCAATCGCGCGCGAGTTCACCCGTGCCGAGCAGGATGAGCGCGGGAAGTACCTGGTGTACAGCGACGCGCTCCTGGCCCAGCAGGGGCTGGTCGTCCAGCGGGCGCAGGTCAACATCACTTTCCTACAGACCGAGGCGGAGTACCGGAAACTCCTGCTCGACAACGCGACCCAGCTCGCCGCCATCGAGGCGCAGCAGGAGGCGGTCGAGCGGAGCCAGGCGGACAAGTACGGGAAACCGGGCGTCGGCACTGACGGAACCGCGCCCGGCGAACAGGCGATCAAGGCGATCCAGTACGCGCTGGCGCAGCTCGGCGACCCGTACGAGTGGGGCGCCGAGGGCCCGAACCGGTTCGACTGCTCCGGCCTGGTGTGGGCGGCGTACCGGTCGGCCGGCGTGACCTACCTGCCGCGGGTCGCGAACGACCAGTACCACGCGAGTACGCCGGTCGCGGTCAGCAAGCTGCTCCCCGGCGACCTGCTCTTCTTCGCCACGAACATGAGCGACTGGCGGACGATCCACCACGTCGGCATCTACCTCGGCGATGGCAAGATGATCCACGCACCGACCACCGGTGATGTCGTCAAGATCTCGACCGTCTGGTGGTCGCGATTCTTCGGCGCGACCCGGGTGGTCGCCGCGGTGCCCGCACCGGTCTCGCCGCCGGGCAGCACCCCCGCGCCGTCCCCGTCGCCGTCCCAATCGCCGTCGCCAGCCCCCAGCCAGGTCGAGCGCGTTACGCCGCCGCCGAGCAGCTCACCCTCATCACCCTCACCGTCGGCGTCGCCGTCGCCGTCGGCGTCGGCGTCGGCGTCGGCGTCCGAGTCTCCGTCCGGGTCCGCCCCCCCGTAGTCGCCACTCGACGACGGGTGTGGCACAGACATGCGGTGCGCCGTAGCGCCGTGATGTGGCACGGTGACTCCTACGTCGGCGTCTGCCTGGTTGGATGGCGGCTAGCGGCGATGGCGCGCCCAGGTGGGAGGCTCTGATGGACGACCAGCACGAACCTCGGTGTACGTCGTGCGGCGAACCCGTGTCGCCTGACGCACGCGCGTGTGTGGCCTGCGGCGCGACCGCGCCGGACAGCTCGGCCCCGGTCATCTCGCTGCCGGCGTACGAGAGCCCGGCCGAAAGTCCGGCATCGCCGTCCGGGATCATCTGGCCACCGCCGCCGGTGAATGCGCTGCCCCCCTGGGGTCGCATGGCCACCGACCGGGCCCAGCCGGCCGGCCACTCGATCAAGCCGGCCCAGCCCGAGCCGGCCCAGCCCGAGCCAGCCCGGCCCGAGCCAGCCCGGCCCGAGCCAGCCAGGCCAACCCCGGGGGAAGCGGACTGGTCCGCACCGCTGCCGCCGCTGCCTCCGCCGCCTGCGCTCGGCACGCCGCTGCCGGTCACCGAGGAGGAGCTGCCCGACGCGTACGAGCCGCCGCCACCGCCGGCGGCCGGGGCGCTGTGGGCCGGGTTCACGCCCGCCGACCCCGTACCGTCGGTGGACGTTGTGGTCGAGCCCGGCCCGAGCGAACCGGTGGTCCGGGCACCCGATCGCCCGCGCCGGGCCGAGGCCGCCGAGCCGAGCCACGCGCCACCGCCACCGCCACCGCCACCGCCACCGAGCGTGATCGGCCGCGCTGCGGCGCGTACCGCTGCGGTACCCGATTCGGGTGGGGTGCCGGAGTTCCGGGCGATATCGACCACGTACCGCGCCGGGGAGCTCGGTACCGTCGCGCCGATCCCCAACGTAGTGTCGATCGTCCCGCCGCCCGCCGGTACGGATGCACCCGCGACGCCGACCCGGACACCGGGCCGGTACGCCCCACGGACCGCCGAGGACTCGCCCTGGGCCGCGTTCGCCCAACCGTGGCGGGAACCGGCCTCCGACGCACCCGCGGCGGCGCTCGCGCCGCCGCGGTTAACCGATGGTCCGCCGGTCGGCAGCTCCTCCTTTGCCGCACCGTCCATCCCGAGGCAGCCAGCGGCCCCGGACTCGCGAGCAGACTCGGCAGCGGCGGATCCGGTGCCGGCGCCGATGGCTCGGGGGGCGACCCGGGCCAGCGCGGCGGTACCGCCCGGCAGCCGGCTCAACGCCGCCGAGGTGGCCCCGGACGCGGTCGGACAGCGGGGTACCCCGCGGGTGTACCGCGCGACCGGCACCGACCACCCACACCCGGCCGAGCCACCGCAACCGCACGAGCCACCAGAGCCGCACGAACCGCCTAAGCCACATGAGCCACCCCAGCCGCACGAGCCACCGCAGCCGCACGAACCGCCGCAGCCGCCCGCCCCCACACCGGAACCCTCGCCGTTCCCGCCGCCGGTTCCGTTCCCGCCGCCCGGGCCGTACCCGCCGGGCCCGCAACCGCCCGGC
>JAEHDK010000119.1 GCA_016880465.1 Micromonosporaceae bacterium | reverse complement strand
GTCGGGCGGCGTGCGGCGAAGAACACTGCCGTCCAGCCGGCGTTGAGCGCGAGGTTGATTCCGTAGCTGACCTGGAAGGCACGGCGCCGCTCACCGGAGGTTGCGTCGATCGCGCGGGCCCCGGCGTACGCGAGCAACCCGTACAGGACGGTCCACACCAC
This sequence comes from Micromonosporaceae bacterium, assembly GCA_016880465.1. Classification (GTDB taxonomy): domain Bacteria; phylum Actinomycetota; class Actinomycetes; order Mycobacteriales; family Micromonosporaceae; genus EFPC-2. The sequence continues at coordinate 4,538 of JAEHDK010000119.1, read as the reverse complement.
GGGGAAAGCCTGCCGCGGTGGCTGCCACCGGGGCTTGTTCAGTCGCCGGTACCAGATACTGTCCGGCCTGGCAGCGATTGTCCCGACCAGCCCCGCGGCCGTGACCGCGGCTGTGGTCTTCACCCATGTCGGCATACCCATCCCGGGCTGATACCCCCGCTGCGTCACAAACCGGGGCTCGACGCCTTCTTGCCGACGGTATGCGGGCTTGTCACCCTCATCTGTCATCGGCCGCGTCCTCCCCGGCAGCCCAGCAGCAGCCGCATCGACGTCGGCGAGCACCCGGAACACATCGGACATGCTGGCAGCCGCCGCGCGCAAGCCGCGGTAGGTCAGCGCAGACCTGACCTCAGGCGATCACCTCCGGACACGGGATACCTCTTCATGTGAACCGTTCGCCCTGCGAGTATGAACTGGCTTGGCCTGACGCAGGTGCGGCCGGTCGTTGCGGCCGTCGGTGGGCTCGCCCGCGTGGTCGGCCCTCCGATGGGTCGTCGACCCGGTGTCGGTTTGATTCGGTGGTCGCGTCCGGTGGCGATCCCCTTTTGCGGCGGCTACTTCTCATAGGTTCGTAGCCCGTTACCCATGGCGAAGAAGGTCGGTGCCCATTCGCCGACGAAGATGCCCCACCGGTCCGCGCGCGCCACGCCGGCATGTTCGAGCCGTTTCGACCCGAGCCAGCTCGCGACGGCCAACCCGACGCTGACCATGCCGGCCACGTAGCAGTGTTCGGACCTCAGCCCCGAGTTGTGCAGCTGTTCCAACATTTGTGTGTCCCCGCTTCCTGATCAGAGTCGCGATGCGACAAGGTCCCTGACGGTTGGGTGATTACCCCGTCGGGCAGGGGCTACACGGCCGCCAAGCAGGTGGTAACCGATCCGTGCGGTCGCACTGGCCCGTGGACGCGGGGCGAAGGCCCGGGTTAGCGTCGAGCTGCGCCATCAGCTTGCCGGGTGGGATCGAGGCGCGAGCGGTAGCGCCGACGGAGGGTCGCGCCTGGCCAGAAGGGTTGCCGGCCCGGGCTCATGATCCCAACCGTCAAGCGGCCGCGCGGCCACGCGAAGAAGGTCAACGATCCGGAGAATCTGCTGCGGCAAAGTCATCGAGGGCCAGGAAACCTAACCAGCGGAGCACCGATCGGCGCCGCCGGTGCCGGAAACCCCAAGGGTACCGCCTGGCACAGCCGAGACTCGGTCACATCGAGGTGAAACGAGACGCGCCTGGCGTTCTCCCCGGCGACACCATCGCCGAACGGTTCGCCCTGCTGGCGAAGCCACATCGCCTTCGTTGAGGCGGTGGGGAGGTACCCGCCCGCCTCAACGACTTCCTCGGCAGAGAGCCGCTCGCGCGGTCCGGGACCGGTTCGGCGGAAAGGTCACCCACGCCGCGCTGCCGACCGAGCGGGTCGAGCTGATAGGGGCGGCCAGGCGCCGCTCCGGGCGCACCCGGACGGTGACGCCGGCGTCCGACGGTCGGCTGATTCGGATGCTCCAGGCGCGAGCCGCGGCCCCCGCCGCTCCGCCGCCACCCCGGCCGCCAACGCCGGTCGTCGCCGCGGCCCGCCGACCGCACCGCCCACCCCGCCAGCGTGCGGGGTGGCGATAGGCGTACGTCCCATAGCGCACTCGTGCAGTTCATGAACCTGTCCACCACATTGAAGTTGAACACTGGACAGCACTGAACCCCATCCACAAGACCGGCCATCACTACAGCCGCAGCTTCCCGGCGGCCCGGATGTGCTTCGGGCTGCTCGACGGCGAGCACCTAGTCGGGGTGGCGGTGCTCGGGGTGCCGATGCACCCGGCGGTGCTCACCGGACCTTTTCCCACCCTGGACGCCGGGAGCGCGGCCGAGCTGTCCCGGATGGTGCTCCTGGACGAGGTGCCGGCCAACGCGGAGAGTTTCCTGCTGGCCAGGCTGTTCCGGTTGGCCGCCGCGCAGGGCCTGCGCGGGCTGGTCGCGTTCTCCGACCCGCAGCCCCGTGTCCGGGCCGGCGAGCTACTGATGCCGGGCCACGTCGGGCACATCTACCGGGTTACCGAGGGCCGTTACCTGGGCCGGGGTACCGCCCGGACGTTGACGATGCTGCCGGATGGCACGGTGCTGTCGGCGCGGGCGGCGCAGAAGGTCCGCGCCGCCGAGCGCGGCACGGCCGGGGTGCAGGCCCGGCTGGTCGCAATGGGCGCCCGCCCCTTCGCCGAGATGGCCGCCGAATGCCGCCGGGCCGGCGCGGACCTGACCCCGGCGGCGTGGCTGCCGCTGGCGTTGGCGCAGGTCGGCGCCCGGCGGGTGCGGCATCGCGGCAACCACCGCTTCGCCTGGCCGGTCGGCGACCGGGGTTGGCGGCGGCGCTGCCCGGTCGGTCTGGTCGAGCTGCCCTACCCGACCGGCCCGGACCCGGTGGTGGCGTGGTGAGCGCGCTGCGCACCGAGGCCGACCTGCTGCGCACCCTGCGCCGCGGCTGCTACACCCTGCCCGAGCTGTACCGGCTGGCCGAGCAGGCCGGCCTGGCCGACCGGGCCGACGGGCGGCGGGTCATCCAGGACGGCCAGGAACAGTACAAACGCCGGGTCCGCTCGGCGCTGCAGGCCCTCAAACGGGCCGGCCGCGCCCGGCCAGCCGGCAGCACCCCAGGCGCCTGGCTGGTCGAGGGCTGCACGGAGCGGCCGCGGCGGGCGCTGCTGGTCTGGCTGCCGGGCGAGGCGTCGCAGGTCGAACTGGTCCTAAGCGCCGCCGCCACCGTGCTGGCCCGCTGCGACGAGCCGGTCGACCTCGTCGTCGCCGACCCGCCGTGGGCGCTGGGCCGGGCCGACCCCACCGCCGCGTACTGGCGTACCTACCGGCGCAACCACGCCCAGGTGGTCGGCGGCTACGCCGACGTCGACCCGAACGAGTACGCGGAGTTCACCGCGACCTGGATCGCGGCGGCCGGCGCCGCGTTGCGGCCCGGCGGCTACCTGGCCGTGGTCACCGGGGCGCAGCAAGCCGCCCGGGTCCAGGTCGCCGCCGAGGACGTGGCCGGGCTGACCTACGTCAACTCCATCGCGGTGACCCGCCGGTTCGGCCTGTACGCCACCCGCCGCTTCGTCCACCAGCACCACCGCGTCACGCTGATGACCAACGGGCCGCTGCGCTGCCCACAGCGGGTGTTTCACCGGCCGGTGGAGATGCCCCGCGGCCGCACCGGCCACCTCTACGCCGCCAACGTGTGGACCGACCTGCCCGAGCAGCGCCGCACCGGGCTGCTGCGCTACAACAACGCCCTGCCGACCGCGCTGGTATCCCGGGCGGTCCGGTCCACCACCGATCCCGGTGACCTGGTGGCGGACCCGTTCCTCGGCTCGGGCACTACCGCCGTGGTCTGTCTGACCGAGCAGCGGCGCTTCTACGGCGGCGACGTCAACCCCGACAGCCTGCGCTTCACCATGGCCCGCGTCCTCGCCGAGGTACCCAACCGCACCCCGCGGCAAGGGAGGACCCGATTGGGCGGCCCCGGCGGCGTCGTGTTCGGCGGTCGCTGCCCTACTCACGGCGGAGATCTTCGGCGCGGGGCCGAGCACCGGCCACGATCGATCCCACCACGGCGGCGCCCACGAGGGCGATGGCGATCAGCGGCAGCACGGCCTCGAGCGTCCCGGTGTACCAGCCGACCTGCTCACCCTCCAGCCGGAGCACCGCATTTCCGGCGACGTGTCCGGTCAAGGTGGCCAGCGCCAACGCCAGGGCGAGCGGGATAAACAGCTGCCACAGCGCGACGGCACGCAACATGCGCCGGCGGGCGCCCACCACGACAAGCGCGGCCACCTGGCGCCGGCGCTCAACCGTCCGTACGGCCGAGCTGACCAGGAATGCCAGCAAACCGAGAACGAAGGCCACAAGCACACCTACCCGGATCGTGCCCCGGTGCACCCGATAAGCCTCCAGGCCGGTCAGGTCCAGGTTGATGACCGACATCGTCACCGCCGGAGCTAGTGAAGCCAGTTCGGAAGCGAATGCGTCGACCCCGGCAATATCCGCTGGCAGCAGGTAGTAGAAGATCCCGTCCGCCGGCAACCCGATGGGTGACACCGTGCCGGCGACCAGGATCGTCATCCCACTCGGCAGGACGCCGACGAAGGGCAGGTCGAGCGTCTCGTCCGGCGCGGCCAGGGTTGCGACGCCCCCTTCCGCGTCGCGGAAGCGCACGGGTGCGCCCGGGGCCGAACTCGGTGGCCCGGTACCGGTTGCTGGGGTGCGCAACAGGTACCGATGTCCGTCCCGGCAAGCTGCGCACTGCGCGTCGCCGCCGCGCTCGCCGAACTCGCTCAGGCGATCTGACCGGGACAGGAACCGGGATCACCACGCCCACCGATCAGCTAATGCAACAGCGCCTGACGGATCGACAGCTTCACTGGTCAGGCTTGCCTCGATCTTGCAAAGCCCAACGCGACGGAGCCCTCAGCCCTCGGCTAGATAGCCGTACCGGTCGCGGAAGGCGCTGGGGGTAAGCCCTGCGGCCTCTGCCATCGGGCGGAGCTTCTCGGGATCCTCGAGGTCCT
>JAEHDK010000118.1 GCA_016880465.1 Micromonosporaceae bacterium | reverse complement strand
CCGCCGGCGGGCACCCGCGCCGCTGCGCGCTATCTGACGCCGGCCCCGGCCTCCGGCGTGGCAGCTGCGGCCTCGGCGTGCACGGCGGCGCGCAGCCACTTGCGGTCGACCTTGCCGACCGAGGTGAGCGGGATCGCGTCGATCACCCGTACCTCGCGCGGGTACTTGGTGGGTGACAGCCGCTCGCGGGCGAACGTGACGAGCTCCTCCGGCGTGACGCCGGCATCGGCCCGCAGCGCCACGAACGCGACCACCTCCTCGCCGAGGCGCGGATCCGGCCGGCCGACGACCGCCGCGCCGGCGACCCCGGGGTGGGTGAGCAGCACGTCCTCGACGTCGCGCGGGTAGATGTTGTAGCCGCCGCGGATCACCAGATCCTTCTTACGGTCCACTATGGACAGATATCCGTCCGGGTCGAGCCGGCCGATGTCGCCGGTGGCCAGCCAGCCGTCCGTCACGGCGGACGACTCGTCGGGGTCGTCGTGCCAGTACCCCGCCATCACGTTCGGTCCGGACACCACGACCTCGCCGTCCGTGCCGGTGGGCACCGTACGGCCGTCGGCGCCGACGATGCGGACCCGTACGCCGGGCACCGGGATGCCGACGGTGCCGAGCCGGCGCCGGTCGGGTGGCGTCGTGCTGATGATCCCGCCGGTCTCGGTGCAGCCGTAGCCCTCGAGTACGGTCGCGGACGGCACCCGGCGCTCGAACTCCACCGCGAGGGCGGGCGAGAGCGGGGCGGCGCCGCAGTACACGTGCCGTAGCGTGCCCAGGTCGTACTGCTCGAGCGGCTGCCCGAGCAGCATCGCGAGCATGGACGGGACGACGGCGGTCACCTCGACCCCGTGCTCCTGGGCCAGCTCTAGCCAGCGGGCCGCGTCGAACCAGCGCATCAGCACGGTGACCGGCGGCTCGGTCGCGTGCATCGCGCCGACCGTGACGAGGATGCCGTACGAGTGCGCCAGCGGCAGGGCCAGCAACCCGCAGTTCAGCCCGGGGACGTAGCTGACCGAGCGGGACGCGGCCCCGCCCTGGGCGAGGTTGGCGTGGGACAGCGGTACGCCCTTGCTGCGTCCGGTCGTGCCCCCGGTGTACAGCAGCGCGGCCAGGTCGTCGGGGGACCGGTCGACGATCTCGGCCGGACCGGCCGACTCCAGGTCGGCGTAGTCCGCCACGCCCGGCTCGCCGGTCGCCCCGGCGACGACGACCTTGACGGCCAGCCCCTCGGTCGCGCGGCGGATGGCGGGCAACAGTTCGCCCGTGGTGACGACGGCGACCGCACCCGAGTCGACTATCGCGTGCCGCAGCTCCGCCGGCGACACCAGGAAAATCACCGGGGTCACGACGCCGCCCGCCCGCCACACGGCCGTGTAGGTGACGCCGACCTCGGGGCAGTTCGCCATCATGACGACGACCCGGTCGCCCGGCCCGACGCCGAGCGCACGCAGGCCGGCGCTCACCCGTACCGCCCGGGCATGCAGCTCCGCGCCGGTGTGCCAGGCGCCCTCGAAGTACAGCCGGGAAGTGCCGACCCGGTCGGCCGCGGCAGCCGCCAGCCTTGCGAGGTGGTCGCCCATGGTGCCAGGAGACCACTGAGTTGACCCACGGTCAATATCTGTTGTTGCCCGAGTGGTGCGGGTAATGTGCAGCCGTGACCGACCGGGCACCTCACGTGTGGCGGACGCTGGGGTACCGCCGCGTCGACTCGACCGCCGGATTGTCCACTGTGGAGTGGAGCGCGTCGGAGGAGTACTGCTTCCCGACCGACACCGGACCGGTCGTGCAGGGCGGCCTGGTCACCGCGCTGCTCGACTCGGCGATGGGCGGTGCGTGCTGGTCGGTCCTCGAGCCCCAGGAGACGTTCCTCACCGCGGACCTGCGCGTCGAGTTCCTGCGTACCACCCGGCCGGGCCAGCTCACCGCCGCCGGGTCGGTCGTCCGCCGTACCCGCCGGGTGGTGTTCTGCGCCGCGGAGCTGTTCGACGCGGCCGGGACCCTGCTGGCGGCGAGCCGGTGCACGCAGGTGGTGCTGCCCGGCGACGGCCGCGCCGCGCGGTCGGCTCCGGCCTGACGGCGGGGCCGGGTCCGGCGGTCCGGTCCGGTGCCGGGACAACCTATATTGCACGGTGAGTGCAGCCAACCGAGAGGAGCGGTACCCATGTCGGACCAGCCCAGGGTGGCGATCGTGACCGGTGGTGCCCGCGGCATCGGCGCCGCGACGGCGGTCCGGCTCGCCGCGGACGGCCATGCGGTCGCCGTGCTCGACCTCGACGTGGGTGCCGGTAGCGACACGGTGCAGGCGATCGTCGAAGCGGGCGGCCGGGCCCTCGCGGTCGGTGCCGACGTCGCGGAAGCCGCCGCGGTGCAGAGCGCGGTCGACCGGGTCGCCGCCGAGCTCGGGCCGCCGACGATCCTGGTGAACAACGCCGGCATCGTACGGGACAACCTGCTGTTCAAGATGACCGACGACGACTGGGACGCGGTGCTGGCGGTGCACCTGCGCGGCGCCTTCCTGGCCAGCCGGGCGGTGCAGGCGCACATGACCGAACAGCGCTGGGGGCGCATCGTCAACCTGTCGAGCACCTCGGCGCTCGGCAACCGGGGCCAGGCCAACTACGCCGCGGCGAAAGCGGGGATGCAGGGCTTGACGAAGACGCTGGCGATCGAGTTGGGGCCGTTCGGGGTGACCGTCAATGCGGTCGCGCCAGGCTTCATCGTCACCGAGATGACCGCGGCGACGGCGGCCCGGATGAACGTCGACTTCGAGGAGTTCCAGCGGTTGGCCGCCGAGCAGATCCCGGTACGCCGGGTCGGGTGGCCGGCGGACGTGGCGCACCTGATCTCGTTCCTCACCTCGGAGGGCGCGTCGTTCGTGTCCGGCCAGGTCGTCTACGTCGCCGGCGGGCCCCGTGCCTGAGCCGCTGGACGCCGCCGCCGTGCAGGCTCGCGTCGCCGATTTCCTCGCCGCCCACGACCCCGCGACGACCGACCGGCTCGAGTTCCTGCGCGCGCGGTTCGACGCCGGGTTGGCCTGGGTGCACTACCCGCCCGGGCACGGCGGGCTCGGCGCCCCGCTGGCTCTGCAGGCCGGCGTCGACCGCGCGTTCGCCGCGGCCGGTGCCCCGAGCAACGACCCGCGCCGGATCGGCATCGGGCTCGGCATGGCCGCACCCACGATCCTGCGGCACGGTACGGCCACCCAGCGCGAGCGCTTCCTCCGTCCGCTGTGGACCGGCGAGGAGGTGTGGTGCCAGCTGTTCAGCGAGCCCGGCGCCGGGTCGGACCTCGCCGCCCTGGCCACCCGGGCAGTCCGCGAGGACGCCGGGTGGCGGGTCACCGGGCAGAAGGTCTGGACGTCCGGAGCGCAGCTCGCCCGCTGGGCGATCCTGGTGACCCGCACCGATCCGGACGTACCCAAGCACGCCGGCATGACGTACTTCGTCTGCGACATGACGGCACCCGGCGTCGAGGTACGCCCGCTTCGCCAGCTGACCGGCGATGCCGAGTTCAACGAGGTCTTCCTCACCGACGTGTGGATCCCGGACGAGCACCGGCTCGGTGACGTCGGGGACGGCTGGCGGGTGGCCCAGACCACGCTGATGAACGAGCGGGTGTCGATCGGCGGCGGCCCGCTGCCCCGCGAAGGCGGGCTGATCGGCGTGCTCGCGCGTACCTGGCGGGAGCGGCCGGAGCTACGTACGCCGGGCCTGCACGACACGCTGCTGCGGCTCTGGGTCGCGGCCGAGGCGGCCCGGTTGACCGGCGAACGGCTGCGCCAGCAGCTGACGGCCGGCCAGCCCGGACCCGAGGGCTCGGCGGCGAAGCTCGTGTTCGCGACGCTGAACCAGCAGATCTCCGGCCTGGAGCTGGAGCTGCTCGGCGACGAGGGGCTGCGCCACGACGACTGGGGGATGCGTCGCGAGTCCATTGTGGACTTCGCCGGCCGGTCACCCACCTACCGGTACCTGCGCGCCAAGGGCAACTCGATCGAGGGCGGCACGTCGGAGATCCTCCGGAACATCATCGCGGAGCGGGTCCTCGGTCTGCCGCCCGAACCGCGCTCCGACAAGGACATCCCGTGGAAGGACCTCCCGAGATGACGGATCTGCTCTACAGCGACGTCGAGGAGGACCTGCGGGCCAGCGTACGGGCGCTGCTCGTCGACCGGTCTCCGGCGCCGCGCGTGCTGGCCCGGGTGGAGTCCGACGAGACGTACGACGCCAAGCTGTGGCGGACCCTCGCGGTCGAGCTGGGCACCGGCGGGCTCGCGATCCCGACCGAGTACGGCGGGGCCGGGGCGAGCTTCCGGGAGGCCGCGGTGGTCTGCGAGGAGCTGGGCCGCGCGGTGGCGCCGGTACCGTACCTGGGCAGCGCGGTCGTGGCGACGGCGACCCTGCTCGCGGCCGGCGGTACGGCGCTGCTGGCCGAGCTCGCCAGCGGCACGCGCACCGCCGCGCTCGCGGTGCCGTTCGCGACCGGCCCGGGTGCGCCGAGCACCACGGTGGCCGTGACCGGCGGGCGGCTGACCGGCGCCGTACGGGGTGTGGCCGACGCGCTGCCGGCCGACGTCCTGCTCGTCCCGGCCGGAGGTGGCCTCTACGAGGTCGAGGCGCGCGACGCGGTGCGCGAACCGGTCACGAGTCTGGACCAGACCCGGCAGCTGTGCGACATCCGGCTGGCCGACGTACCCGGGCGGGAGATCGCGACGGGCGACGGGGCCGCGGCCGCGGTGTCGGCCGGGCTGACCGCGGGCACCGCGTTGCTGGCGGCCGAGCAGGTCGGCCTCGCCGAGTGGTGTCTCCAGTCCACTGTGGAGTACATGCGGACGAGGTACCAGTTCGCCCGGCCGGTCGGCTCCTTCCAAGCGGTCAAGCACCGGCTGGCGGACGTCTGGGTCGGCCTCACCCAGGCCCGGGCGGTCGCCCGCTACGCGGCCGCGTGCCTGGCCACCGGCGATCCGGACACGCCGGTCGCCGTGGCCCTGGCCAAGGCACACTGCGGGCCGGTCGCGGTCAGCGCCGCGGAGGAGTGCGTACAGCTGCACGGCGGCATCGGGTTCACCTGGGAGCACCCCGCACACCTGTACCTCAAGCGGGCCAAGGCCGACGCCATCGCGCTCGGCACCGCCGACCAGCACCGGGCCGCACTGGCCCGACTGGTGGACCTGCCCGGGCCACTCGTGGAAGGGGAGGCCGCATGAAGGCCGCGATCGTCACCGGCGCCAGCCGCGGTATCGGGCTGGCCGTCGCCGAGGCGCTGGTCGCCCGCGGGGACCGGGTATGCATCACCGGCCGCAACCCGGACCGGCTCGCCGAGGCGGTCGAGCGGCTCGGCACCGACCGGGCGGTCGCGGTCGCCGGCAAGGCGCACGACGAGGCGCACCCGGCCGACGCGGTCGCGCGCGCGCTGGCGGCATTCGGCCGCATCGACTTCCTGGTCAACAACGTCGCCACCAACCCGGTCTTCGGGCCGGCCATCGACGGTACGCCGGAGCTGGTCCGGAAGATCCTCGACGTGAACCTGGTGTCCGCCTACGGCTGGACGCAGCGGGTGTACCGGGCCTGGCAGGCCGAGCACGGTGGCGCGGTCGTCAACGTGTCCTCGGTCGCGTCGCTGCGGCCATCGCCCGGCCTGGGCCTCTACGGGATGACCAAGGCCGCGCTGAGCTACCTCACCGGGCAGCTGGCGCTCGAGCTGGCGCCCGGGGTACGGGTCAACGGCGTCGCGCCGGCGGTGGTGAAGACCAAGTTCGCCGAGGCGCTGTACCTGGGTCGCGAGGACGAGGCGGCGGTGGGGTACCCGCTCGGCCGGCTCGGCGAGCCGGCCGACGTGGCCGGCGCGGTGGCGTTCCTGCTCTCTGACGCCGCGAGCTGGATCACCGGGCACACGATCGTGCTGGACGGCGGCGCCACACTGGTGGGCGGGTTGGGCTAGTGGACGGTTCTCGGCACACCTACCGGAGTACCGGGTGGCGCAGAACGGCCGGGTACGTGACGAGATCGACGCGCTGTTCGGGCCCGAGCTCGACGCGGCCGGCCCCGGCCGGGACCAGGTGCTGATCGCGGTCGTCGCGGCGACGACCTGGCCGACGTGGTCGATGCTGCGCGACGACTGCGGGCTGGACGTCGACGCCGCCTGCGAGGTTCTCATCCGCACGGTGACCGCGCTCCTCGCCGCGGCCCTGGCGGCCAGCCCGGGCTAGCTCTTCACCACCGTCTGGTCGTAGAGCCGGACGAGGCCGTCGATGAGCGTACCCAGGCCGAGCTCGAACGCGCCGCCGTCGACCTGCTCCCGGTGCTGCCGGAGCCGGTGCGCGTCGGTGAGGTGCGGGTACCGCCCGGCGTACCCGAACGGGTCGACCACGAAGCCCAGCGCGAACGGGCCCAGCGTGGAGCCGAACACGAAGTACCGCATCGTGGCGCCGATCCGGGTGGCGTAGCTGCGCGACCAACCGGCGTCGAGGAGCGCGCCGTACACGGCGTCGGCCAGGCGCAACGCCGCCGGCCGCAGGGCTGGGCCGCCGGCCAGGAACGGCACGTTGTTCGGGTGCCGGGCGAGCGCCGCACGGTACCCGCGCGCCCACTGGCGCAACGCCTCCGGCCACTCGCGCGGCCCGAACATGGAGATGTCGACGGCGGCGATCACCGCGTCGCCGGCCGCGTCGAGGATCTCCTCCTTGGTGGCGAAGTGGTTGTAGAGCGACGGCGCGCGGACGTGCAGGTCGGCCGCGAGGCGCCGGGTCGACAGGGCGGCCAGCCCCTCCTCGTCGATGATGCGCAGCGCGACCTCCACGATGCGCTGCCGGCTCAGCAGCGGCTGGCTGGGTCGGGGCATGGCCACCTCGGTCGCGAGAAACTAACAACGGTAGTTTAAGTGCCCTGGTACGGTCCGCACATGGTGGTGGCGCCCACATCCGGATTCGTCGACCCCGCGTTCGACCTGGTGGCAGAGGCGTTCCACGCCGGGCTCGCGGACGGGCGGCAGACCGGTGCGGCCGTGGCGGCCTATGTGGACGGTCGGCTCGTCGTGACCTGCGTGGGGGCTGGGTGGATGCCGCCGGTACCGCCGGGCCGCTCGATCTCGACATCCACATAGGACTGTCCACATCGGACCTCCCGCGCTGCGCTGAGGTGGAGTACGTCGACCCGCACTGGCCGGCGCGGGCCCTCGACGGGCACGGCCAGCTGTGGACCCGGGCCCTCGGCAACCCGGTCGGGCTGCTCGACCGGGCGGTGCTAAACGGCGCCGGCTGGCGTACCGCCGAGCTGCCCGCGGTCAACGGGCACGCGACCGCCCGCGGCCTGGCGGCGCTGTACGCGGCGTTGCTCGCCGCCGACGACCGGCTGCTGCCGGCCGGCCTGCGGGCGGAGGCGCTCGCGCCGCAGGCGGTCGGGGTGGACCGGCTGCTGGCCGAGGAGACGGTGTGGACGCTCGGGTTCGGCCGCGACGGCGGGTTCGTCGGCATGGGCGGGATCGGTGGCTCATCGGCCGGGATGGACCTGGACCGCGGCTACGCGATGGCGTACGTCACCCGCCGGCTCGCCGACCACGACCGCTCCAACGCCTGCTACGACGCGCTGGAAGCGTGCCTCTAGCTAGGGGCGGTCGGCTACCGTCACCGGCATGAGACCCAGCCCCGCCACCGGTGTGGTACCCGTCGTCCGCACGCGCCCGGCCGAGGAGGGTTCGGAGCGGGAGACGCTCACCGGCCTGCTCGACTTCCTGCGCGCCACCGTGGTCAACAAGGTGGCCGGCCTGACCGACGAGCAGGCGTTCAGCCGGCCGGTGCCCGCCTCGGCCCTGACGCCGGCCGGCGTCGTACGGCACCTGGCCGGCGTCGAGCGGTTCTGGTTCAGCATCGACTTCGCCGACGAGGACGTGCCGTGGCCGTGGACCGACGAGGATCCGCACGGCAGCTTCCAGCCGGGGGACGGTGAGACGCTCGCCGAGATCGTCGCGGGGTACACCCGCGAGTGCGCCCGGTCGAGGCAGGTGGTCGCGGCGGCGGACCTCGACGACCGCGCGAAGGGACCCGGCATGGAGTTCACGCTGCGCTACGCACTGGCGCACCTGGTCGAGGAGACGGCCCGCCACTGCGGCCACCTCGACCTGCTGCGGGAGAGCATCGACGGCCAGGCCGGGGAGTGAGCTCCCGCGGGTCCTAAGGCCGGCTCGGCCGATGTCCACAGCGGTCGGCAACTCCTCGTCCATATCGATTGATTTGCCACGAGCACTATCGTGATACGGGTGATCGTGCGGTTGCTCGGCCCGGTCGAGGTGATCGGCCCGCACGGCGCCGCGGTGCTGAGCGGCGGCCGCCAGCGAGCCCTGGCGGCCGCGCTAGCCATCAACGCAGGCACCGTGGTGGCATCCTCCCGGCTGGTGGACGCGCTGTGGGGCGTCGAGCCGCCGCGTACTGCTTTCAAGACGCTGCATGGTCATGTCGCCCGGCTGCGACGGGCTCTGCACGCGTGCGGGTTGCCGCAGGTACTGGTCACCTCCGGCTCCGGCTACGCCTTCGCGCTGTCGCGCGACGAGGTCGACGGCCTTCACTTCGAGGACGAGGTGGCCGCTGCCCGGGCCGAGCTCGAGCGCGACCT
>JAEHDK010000117.1 GCA_016880465.1 Micromonosporaceae bacterium | reverse complement strand
TCGCCCCCGCCGAGACGTTCACCGCGCTCGACGGGGTGAGCTTCGAGGTGCCCGGGGGCTCCACGTTCGGGGTGATCGGGGAGAACGGCTCCGGCAAGTCCACCCTCATGAAGATCCTGGTCGGCGCCCTGGCCGCCGACGCCGGCACGGTCACCCGCGCCGGCCGGTTCGGCTACTGCCCGCAGGAACCGCTGGTCTACCCGCGGCTGACCTGCGACGAGCATTTCGACCTGTTCGGCCACGCCTACGGCATGAGCGTCGCGGCCACCCAGGCGTCCCGGCAGGCCAGCTACGACGCCCTCGGGTTCGCCCGCTACGCCAAGACCCGCGCCGACCAGCTCTCCGGCGGCACCCTGGCCAAGCTGAACCTCGGCCTCGCGCTGCTGGCCGACCCGGACCTGCTACTGCTCGACGAGCCGTACGCCGGGTTCGACTGGGACACCTACCAGAAGTTCTGGGGTCTGGTCGCCCAACGCCGCCAAGCCGGGCGCAGCGTGCTGATCGTCAGCCACTTCGTCGTCGACGAGGATCGCTTCGACCGCATCGTGCAGGTCCGCGACGGAAAGGCGGTGCCGGGATGACCACCCTGGTGTTCGTGCGCCGGTTCCTCACCGACTACGTCCGCAACCCGGTGAACCTGCTGCTGCTCGCCGTCGTACCGGTGGTGTTCGTTGTCGTGGTGGCCAATGCGATGGCCGACGCGGCGAAGCTGCTTGGCGGGCCCGGCGGCCCAGCGGTGCAGACCGCCACCGCCGGCTGGGCCGCCGGGTTCCTCGCCGCGATCGGCATGTACTTCCAGACCGCGGCCACCCGCCATGTCGACCGCCGGGTCGTCATCGCCGGACTGCGACCGGCCCGGCTCGTCGCCGCCCGGCTGGCCACCGGGCTGGCCCTGGCCGGGCTGGCCGTCGCCGTCGCCGTCACCGCACTGGCGGTGCGCAGCGGCATCGACGCCCCGGCCCGCGTGGTGGCCGGCACGGTCATGTTCGCCGTCATCTACCTCGCCATCGGCGCCGCCGTCGGCGCGACCGTCCCGAACCCGGTCAACGGCACCGTGATCGTGCTGTTCGTGTGGATCCTCGACGTGTTCTTCGGCCCCGCCATGGGCGCCCGCGACGTCGTTGCTACCCGGGGCCTGCCCACCCACTTCGTCACCCTGTGGATGGTCGACCTGCCCTCCGGGCACGGCGGTGAGCTCGGCGACCTCGGCTGGGCACTAGCCTGGACCATCGCGGCCGTGGCCGGCGCGTGGGCGCTGACCACCGCCCGGCTGCGCACCGCACACGCCCACCGGCAGGCCCGGCCCGACGGTGTCGCCGCCCAACTCGCCGCCGCCAGCCGCGCCGCCTGGCGTGACGCCCGGCGCAACCCCGCTCTGTGGGTGCTGTTCGTCGTCGTGCCCGTGGTGTTCATCCTGACCGCCGACGCCGTCACGCCCAACGAGCCGATCGTGCTCACCGTCACCGAGTACGGCCACCGCATCGCGCGCACGTTCAACATGGCCGACGTGCACGGCGCCACCATGGCACCCATCGCCGTCGCCTCCCTCGCCGCGCTGGTCGGCCTGTTCACGGTGCTGGACAGCCGCGATGGCGACCGCCGCGCCGCCCTGGCCGGGCTCCGCCCCGATGCGCTGCTGACAGCCCGGCTCGGCATGCTCACCATGGCCGCGACCGCCGCCACCGCGACGTCCCTGGCCGCGACCGGTCTGGTCTTCCACGCCACCCGCTGGCCCACCTACGCTTCCGCAAACCTGCTCATCGCGTTCACCTACGCCCTCGTCGGGGCCCTCCTCGCTCCGATCTTCGGCCGGGTCGGCGGCGTGTTCATCGCATTCCTGCTGCCGTTCCTCGACGTCGGCATCGCGCAAAGCCCGATGCTCAACACCGAACCCACCACCCTCTCCCCGCTGCTGCCCGGCTACGGCGGCTCCCGCATCCTGCTCGACGGCGCCCTCACCAACGCCTTCGACGAAACCCGGCCACTGCTGATCGGCCTAGCCTGGCTAGTCGCCCTCACCGTGGCGGTTACCCTCGCCTACCACCGCGCCAGCGCGCCGGCCCGCAGCCGGTAACCCACCGGCCATGGCGATTCCTGACTTCGTCGAATCGGCATCGCCGTAGACGTGCACACCTTGACCCGCACCGGTGGCGCATGCGGTTGGCCCGGCTGGTCGAGCTGGCGCGGATGAGCCACGCCGCGTTGGCCTACCGGCGCTGATCTGGCGCACCCGCGCCGGCACCGGCGCGTGATCGGACGAGGGGAAGGACCTGTGATGACGTCCACAGTGGACGAGATGGCCTTGCTGCGGCTGGCCGGCCCGCAGGGCGACGGCCATCCGGCGGCGGCGTTCTGCCGGGACGTGGTCGCGGCCCGCGCCGAGGTGCGGCTGCCAGCGCGGTTCCGCAACCCGCCGTCGGGCACGCTCTACCACCAGCGAGACCGGCACGGTGTGGCGGTGGTGGCCGCACCGACCACGAGCCTGCCGCCCGAGGCCGTGGCAGGGCTGCTGCGGTTCCGGCTGGCCCAGTACCTGGACATCGGGTTCATCGACCGGCGGCTGGCCACCGGCAGCGGATGCGGACGGAGCCGGCCTCGGTGGTCGCGCCGGGCGACATCCACCTGATCGCCGAGGTCCCGGTCACCGGGGAGGTGCTGTGCTACGCGGTGCTCGAACAACCGCCGGCCACCTCCGAAGGCTGCCGGCTGCGCTCGCCCGACCGTCCGCTGTACCCGGTGGAACGCGTCCACGGTGCCGGGCTCTACCAGCGGCTGCCGATCCTGCCCGACCTGCCCGCGGCCAAGGCCCGGGAGCTGGGCCGGTTCGTGAAGAACCAGCACCCGGCCGCGGGCGGGGATTTGGCGGTTCGGGCCGTGGTCGAGCTCGGGGCGGCGGTGTTCCGGCTGGCCGCCGGGCCGCTGCGACTGAGTCTCGACGCGGTAATCGGGGACCTGGAAGAGCACCTCGCCAAGCAGAACCTCGACTTCTTCCACATCCCGTCCGTGGCCATCCACGGCACCGTGCCCTACCAACCCAGCGCCTCCTACCCGTAGCTGCCCGCCGCCCGGAAGCGGGACACAGACGATCAGACGATCACGCCAGCCACGTTGACCGATCGCCTACTTCCGGCACTGCCGCACCGGCACCGTGCACTCGTCGCCTGGCCGGTGGCACCGGTCTGCGCTGGGGCGAGTGTGCTGGGCTGCGCCGGGACGCCGTCGACCTCGACGAAAGGCTCGTCCGCGTTACGTTCCACTCATAGAAGACCGCCGCGACATAGTAATTCGCATTAGCGGCATTGGCACGTACCGGGATTTGCCGAACTTGGATTCGCGGACCAGCAGTAGGCCGTATTGACATTGCATGGCTGATTTTTGCCAGCCAGCGGACCGGAGCGCATCTTATACGCCTCGATGAAAGGCATGATCGCCGGCACCGGCGCGAGCGGCCAGTGGCTCCCGCCGGCCCTGCCGCGGCCGAAATGCGGTCTACAGCCTGATGGTCGACCAAGGATGCCGGTGGAGGAGCCGCGGTGTGCAAGCTGCGGCGTGCTTTGCTTTCTGTGTGGTGAAACAGCTGAACTCGCCAAGTCGGTGTGGAGCGCGTCGGGAAGCGGGATCCGCTCTGCGCTTCCACCGCGGGTTCCAACCCAGGAGGATCGCCGACATGCCCACCGTGATCGCGTTGCGGCTCGGACACGCCATCATCCGCCTCGACGGCCGCAACCCCACCGACCCGGCCGCGATCCTGCCCCCACCAGTCGGGCTCGGCGTCGGCGACCTGGTCGACGCGCTCGAACAAGCCACACACGCAACCACGTTCACGACGGAACCCCACCCGGTACAGCCGGACGGCTGGCACATCGCCTGGGGCGCCCAGCTCGACCTACGCCCCATCACCATCGCCGCCTCCGGCGAGATCACCGACAGCCTCGTCGCCGGCTACCTGGCCAAGTACGCCACCAAGTCCACCGAAACCACCGGCCACACCTCGGCCCGGCTCACCGGCGACACCATCGACGTGTACGCCGACCCGACCGGCAGCCACACCCAACGCCTCGTCGACGCCTGCTGGACCCTCGGCCAACCCCGCGCCTGGCGTGGCCCACGGCGGTGGGCACACATGCTCGGCTTCGGCGGCCACTACGCCACCAAATCCCGCACCTACTCGGTCACCTTCACCTTCCTGCGCAACGCCCGCGTCATATTCCGGCGCACCGTCGACAATGGACCGGCCAGTGACGTATCGGCCGAGCAACCCACCACCCTTGTCGTCAACTTCCTCCAGTTCGTCGGCGCCGGCTGGCACACCACCGGCGACGCACTTGTCGCCAAGGCGTCCGCCGCGCTTGCCCGCGAGCACCTGCAAGCCTTCGTCGGCTTCGCAAGAACACCGTCAAACCAGCCTTGACAGTCGACCGGAGAGGAGTACGGAGGCCATGAGTGGCCCTACACCAGCGCATCCGACCTTCTACCGGCCGGCGGATGTCGCGAAGATGCTGCGCTGCTCGGAGTGGTGGGTGAAGGAACAGGCCCGCCGGCGACGCATCCCGTTCAGCTGGATCGGCGGCAGCTACCTGTTCACCGAGGAGCACGTTGCCGAGATCGTCCGCCGCTTCGAACGCCAACCGATCGAGGGTACCGACATACCGACTGGGCGGGCGCCCCGGCGGCCGGCCGCCTCGGACAACACCAGCTCGTCCATCCAGCTGCATGCGCGTACGCCTCGACGTGCCCGCAACGCCGCCACGGCCAAGCCCGCCGCGTAGAAGGGAGACTCCATGGGGTACGCCGAGAAGCGAGCCGACTACTGGCGCGGCCGGTACAAGCTGGCGTCGGGCAAGTACGCCACGGTCAGCGACGAAGCCGGCGCAACCCTGCGGTTCCGTAGCCGACGCGACGCCGAGCAAGCCGCAAACGACAAAGAGGCGACGGTCCGCGCCGGCAGCTGGCGCAACCCGGCCGCCGGGCGCATCACGTTCGGCCAGTACGCTAGCCCCTGGTACGAACGGCAGAACCTCGCGGCCTCCACGATGCAGAACTACCGGCGCCGCCTGGAGGAGCACTTGCTACCGGCGTTCGAGTCGCACGAACTCGCCGCCATCACCGCCAATGATGTGGCGGCGTGGGAGAAACGCGAACGCGCCGTCCCGTACGCGGACAACAGCGTTCGGTCGTGGCGAGCGCTGCTGCACCTCATCCTGGCCGACGCGGTCGAGGAAGGACTGATCCCGGCCAACCCGGCCGCAAAACGCCGCGGCCGGGGCAAGCGGGTAGGTCGGTCGCAACATCGCGGCGCCGAAAAGGTGATCACGAACGCGCTCGGCATCCTGCTCATCGCCGAACGCGCCGCACTGCTGTCCGGCCGCGACGACGAGTTCCTCGCCGTCGTGCTCATGGGCTTCACCGGCCTGCGGTGGGGCGAGGTCGTCGGCCTGGAAACCCAGTACATCCGCCCCACCGGCATCCGGGTGGAATGGCAGCTCTACGAACTCGACAACGGCCATCTGCACCGCTGCCCACCCAAGGACGAGTCCCGGCGCCTCGTCCTCGCCCCGCCGTGGCTGCTCGGCCTGGTCCAGGACCACATCGGCCGTACACGTCCCGCGCCGTGCCCATGCCACAGCCTGCGGTACGCATTCACCGGCCACCGGCTACCCAACCTCGCCCACCGGACTGCGCCCACGCTGGCCGACGTAGCCCGCCACGCCGGCGTCTCCATCGGCACGGCATCCGGCGTCCTGAACCACGCCGACTCCGTCGCGCCGTCCACACAGGACAACGTGCGCGCCGCGATCGCCCGCCTCGGTACGTCCGTGGTGCCGTCGCAGGCGACCTCGCGCCGCACTGGCGACGCAACGGCTTCGCCAGCTGGCTATTCCAGCCGTCCGCCACCGGCCGGTACCCGAAGAAGGCGCCGCACCCGGCACGACCGGTACCCGTGTCAGCCGACCCAGCGCCCGGCGTGCCGATCCGGGGACGCAACGCGGCCGGCCGGGCAGACGCCTGCTGGCTGCCGATCGCCACGGGTCTGACCCCGCACGGGCTGCGGCACACGTACAAGACGCTCATGGTCGAGCTGGGCACCTCGGCAATCCTGATGGACACCCAGATGGGTCACGAGGACGGCTCGGTGCAAGCCCGGTACTCGCACATCACCCAGACCATGTCCGCCCACCTGCTCGACGGGCTTACGACCCTCTGGACCGCGGCCCTCGACGAGCGCCGCCGCATCCACCCGCACTCGCCCGTCACGGTCCTCGATCGTCTACTCCGGGAGCGTGCGTCGTGACAAGATCGTCTCCCCAAATTCTCCCCAGCGGCTCCAGGAAGCCAAAAACGCCGGCTCCCTGCTTCGAGGAAACCGGCGCCGACCTGCGCAAACATCTGGTGGGCGATACAAGGATTGAACTTGTGACCTCTTCCGTGTCAAGGAAGCGCTCTCCCACTGAGCTAATCGCCCGTACAACTGCTGCACCTTCGCGAGGCGGGTGCGGGAATCGAACCCGCGTACAGGGCTTTGCAGGCCCTTGCCTAAGCCACTCGGCCAACCCGCCGACTGCCACGGTGGCGGGTCGGCTTGCGGCGCGACCAGGCCGCCGCTCCGAGCGGACGACGGGATTCGAACCCGCGACCCTCACCTTGGCAAGGTGATGCGCTACCAGCTGCGCTACGTCCGCGACCACCGGAACAGGATGCCGGCGACGGATGAGAACTTTAGCCGAGACTCGGGCACACCGCCAATCCGGGGGTGCCTACGGCCGGGTCTTGGCCAGGCCCGTACACCCCTGGGCGGCGGCCAGCTTGCCACGGATCCGCTGCTCCGCGGCGCCGGTGACGGGTACCGGTTGGCCGGTCGCCGAGACCGTGCCCGGCAGGAACTCGTTCTTCAGCACCTCGCGGCCGCGCACAGTCAGCCGCAGTACGCCCGTGTCGGTACTGTACGAGTTGCCGTACCAGACGAAGTTGCCCAAACCGTAGGCGACGTACGTCGGACCGAGCCAGCCGTCCGACAGCAGCACGTGCGCGTGGCTGCCGACCACGATGTCGGCGCCCGCGGCGGACATCTTTGCTGCGAACGCCTTCATCTCCGCATTCGGGCAGGAACTCCCCTCAACGCCCCAGTGCATGAAGACGATGACCAGATCAGCCTGTTTGCGGGCGGTCTGGACAGCGGCCACCGCCTTCGCCGCGTCGAACGCCATCGCGATCCCGGGCCGGGTGTCGGAGGGCTTCCACTGCTCGGCCAGCTCGTGCACCTGGGACATCGCGACGACCGCGACCCGTACCCCGCGCACGTTCGTGAGCAGTGGCAGGTACGCCTCCTCGCTGTTGTGCCCGGCGCCGACGACCGGGAACCCGGCCGCGCGCGCCGAGTCCAGCGTGTCGAGCAGCCCGACCTGCCCGTAGTCGAGCGTGTGGTTGTTCGCGATCGTGACCGCGTCGATCCCGGCCACCCGCAGGGCGGTATACGCCGACGTCGGTGCCCGGAAGTGGTACGTCTTCGGCTGCGGCGTACCCCGCTGCGTCACCGCGGTCTCCAGGTTGACCATCGCGAAGTCGGCGCCACGCAGTACGTCCGCCATCGGCCCGACCGCGGTGTCCGGCTGGTTCAGCAGCGCCAACGTACGCTCGGTGAAGTGCACGTCCCCCGCGAACGCCAGGGTCAGCTCGGGCGGGACGGTGGCCGACGGCGACGGGGCTGCCGAGGGCGCCGGGCTGGCCCCGGCCCGCCAGACCGGCTCGGCCGGCCCCGCACATGCCGCCACGGCCAGGGCCACGACGCACGCC
>JAEHDK010000116.1 GCA_016880465.1 Micromonosporaceae bacterium | reverse complement strand
TCGCAATTGCGGTCGAGAATGTCGGTGGTGCGGCGGACCATGGTCGCGGAGGTCGGATGAGCATCGAGCCGTATCGTCGCGTTCTGGCCCTGCCCGGGGTGCGATCGCTGATCCTGGTCGCGTTGCTGGCCCGCGTGCCGGTCACCGCGGCCGGCATCACGCTCACCCTGCACGTAGTGCTCACCCAGCAGCGCGGGTACGGGGCGGCCGGCCTGGTCGGGGGCGCGTTCACGGTGGCTGCGGCGCTGGGCTCGCCGCTGCTGGGCCGGCTGGTCGACCGCCGCGGACTGCGGCCGATGCTGCTGCTGACGGCCGGCGCGGCGGCGGTGTTCTGGGCGACCGCACCGACCCTGCCCTATCCGGCGCTGGCCCTGGCCGCGTTCCTCGGCGGGCTGCTCGCCATCCCGGTCTTCGGCGTTGTACGCCAGTCGCTGGCGGCGCTGGTCCCCGAAGCGCAGCGCAAACCGGCGTACTCGGTCGACTCCATGTCCGCCGAGGTGTCGTTCATGGTCGGGCCACCGCTTGCCGTGCTGGCCGCCACCGCGCTGCCGACGGCGCTGGCGATGCGGCTCGTCGGCGGCGCGGTCGTGCTCGCCGGCCTCGGGCTGTGGGCAGTGAACCCGCCCACCCGCGCGGCGCACGAGCAGCCCGTCGCGTCCGGGCCGGCCCTGCCGCGCCGGTCCTGGCAGCGGCCGCGGCTGATCGCGGTGCTCCTCGCCACGGTCGCGACCACGGTCACCCTCGCCGGTACCGACGTCGGCATCGTCGCGATCCTCCAGCAGTCCGGGCAGCTGCAGTGGACCGGGCTCGTCCTCGCCCTCTGGGGCGGGTACTCGATGGTCGGCGGCTTCGTCTACGGCGGGATGCGGCACTCGCCGCACCCGCTGGTCCTGGCCATCGGGCTCGGCCTGGCCACGGTCCCGGTCGGTCTGGCAACGAACTGGGCCTGGCTCGGCCTGGCGATGATCCCGGCCGGGGCACTGTGTGCGCCGGCTCTGGCGGCCAGCGCCGACGCGGTGAGCCGGCTCGTGCCCGCCGGCGCCCGGGGCGAGGCCATGGGCCTGCATGGCTCCGCCCTCACCGTCGGGATGGCGCTCGGCGCCCCGTTCGCCGGTGCGCTCGTCGACGGCGCCGGGCCGGCGTGGGCATTCGCGACGGTCGGTACGGTCGCCGCCGCGGCCGCGCTGGTCGGGCTGGTCGCGTCCCGTGCCGTAACGATGGGCTCGCTTCGCTCGCCGGGCGGAGCCGGCTGTTCCCGGGCATTGCGTCCTGCGCCCGACGAGGCTTCGCCCGTCGGTGCTCGGCCGCGCAGCCCGGCGCCGGTGCCGTAATGCTGGGCTCGCTTCGCTCGCCGGGCGGCGCCGGACCCGATGATCGACAGCGGCCGGCCCGGTGTACACAATGGGCGGCGTGGGTGAGCAGGCGCCGGAGGACGGCCAGCATCAGGACCACCGGCACAGCCAGGTACACATCCTGCCGGCATGGCTGCGCCGGACCCCGGGCGAGCCGCGTTGGCCGGCCGTGCTCGCCGTACTGGCGATCATCGGGCTACAGCTGGCGCTGCCGCGTGGGTTCGCGCCGGAACCGGAGTGGCTGCTGCCCGCCACCGAGGTCGTGCTGCTGCTCATCCTGGTGATCGCGGATCCGGGGCGGGTCAACCGGGAGACCCGGGTGCTGCGCATGCTCGGCCTGGCCGTCGTGCTGGCGGCCAGCCTCGCCACGACGTGGTCGGTGTACCGGCTCGTCTTAAAGATCATCAACAACGAGGTGCACGGCGCTCCACTGCTGGTCAACGGCGCGCTGATCTGGCTGACCAACCTGATCGTCTTCGCGCTGTGGTACTGGGAGCTCGACCGGGGCGGACCCGCCGCCCGGGCCAACGCGACCCGGATCTTCCCGGACTTCCTGTTTCCGCAGATGAGCGAGCCCAAGCTCGCCAGGCCGGACTGGGAGCCCCAGTTCGTGGACTACCTGTACCTGGCGTTCACGAACTCGACCGCGTTCAGCCCGACCGACACCATGCCGATGAGCCGGACCGCCAAGCTGGCGATGATGTTCCAGTCGGCGGTCTCGTTCGGCGTCGTCATCCTCGTCATCGCACGCGCGGTGAACGTCCTCGTCCAGTGACGGGTAGATTGACCGCGTGCGGATAGCTCGCTTCGTCCATGCCACCGGGCTGTCGTTCGGCGTCGTCGAGGGGGAGCCGGGCGCCGGTCTGGCGGCCCTCACGGTCGCCGAGATCGACGGGCACCCGTTCGGCGAGATCCGGTTCACCGGGCAGCGGTGGGCGGTCGCCGACGTGCGGCTGCTCTCGCCGATCCTGCCCAGCAAGGTGGTCGCCGTCGGCCGCAACTACGCCGACCACGCGGCGGAGCACCAGGCCGAGGTGCCGGCCGAGCCGCTGCTGTTCCTCAAGCCGTCCACCTCGGTGATCGGGCACCGCGACGCCATCAAGCTGCCGCCGCAGTCCACCCGCGTCGAGCACGAGGCCGAGCTGGCCGTCGTGATCGGCCCGCCGGGAGCGCGGCGCGTCGACCGGGCCGGGGCGGCCGCCGCGATCTTCGGGTACACCTGCGCCAACGATGTGACAGCGCGGGATCTCCAGCGCTCCGACGGCCAGTGGACCAGGGCCAAGGGCTTCGACTCGTTCTGCCCGCTCGGTCCGTGGATCGTCACCGGCCTGGACGTGTCAGATCTGGAGATCCGCTGCGAGGTCCGCGACGAGGTGCGCCAGCTCGGCCGTACCAAGGACATGGTGTTCGATGTTCTGACGCTGGTGTCCTACGCGTCGCACGTGATGACGCTGCTGCCCGGCGACGTGCTGCTGACCGGTACGCCGGCCGGCGTGTCACCCATCGTCGACGGCGACGTGGTGACCGTCACGATCGAGGGGATCGGCATGCTCAGCAACCCCGTCCTGCCGCTGGACTGACGCGCCGGACGGCCCGGTTTGGCGGGCCCGAGCCGGTCGGGTAGAGTTCTCAGACGGTGCGCCGAGCACCGATGGGGTATGGGGTAATTGGCAGCCCAACGGATTCTGGCTCCGTTAGTCTAGGTTCGAGTCCTGGTACCCCAGCGTCGCGATGCTCGACGGCATCGGCGTTGGTAGAGTTCAGCACCGCCGCAGTTGCGTATCGAAACGTCATGGCCCCGTCGTCTAGTGGCCTAGGACGCCGCCCTCTCAAGGCGGTAGCGCCGGTTCGAATCCGGTCGGGGCTACCAGAAGTTCGTTCGAACCGCCTCCCGTCGCCGGGAGGCGGTACGCATTGAGGCTACAGTCGGCCTGCGCCGCCCATCCGCCCCGCCCACAGACCGCAATCATCCAGTTATCGACCACTCGCTAGCGCGGGATGAAATGGCGCCTGGAGCTGCGCAGCAGGACCAGCACCGAGCCGGCTATCAGCAACGGGTACATCAGCAGGAAGCCGTACGCGACCAGCTCGACCCAGACGGGTGGGTGGGACCAGTAGACCTCGGTCTTCAGGCGGTTGACGTCGCCCGTTGCGCACGCCAGAAGCACGAAAAGGGTAATCGCGGGGACCAGCGCCCGCCCCCAGTCCCGACCGCGTCGGACCCCCAGCGCGGCCAGCGCGACGATGACCGCGAGCCCGACCAGCTCCAGCGCGGCGAGGAGGTCGTTGGCCTGGATGGCGGGGATGCTTTCGGCCCCGAGAAGCTGGCCGAAGTCGTCCTCGGCCAGCGGGACCCAAGAATCCGCGGTCACCAATGCGTACCCGACCGGAATCACCTGCAGCAGAATGACGAGCGCCGCGCACGCCAGCAGCCGCCATGCCAGCACCGTGGTGCGCGGCGCCTGGTACACCTCGGTTCCCAGGTCCACGAGTGGCAAGGGTACTGTTTCCGGACTAGGTACGTGACCGCACCCGACAAAGCCCGGCGAACCGGCCGCCGCGTGGCATCGTCGGTCTTGCCGACGACTGTGGTGGCCCAGCACAACGGCTGGGTAGGGTTGCCGGATGCAGATGACGTGCCCGAAGTGCCAAGGCCAGATGCGGCAGTACGAGCGCAACAGCGTGACCGTGGACCAGTGCGGCGAATGCCGCGGCATCTTCCTCGACCGCGGCGAGCTCGAGCGCCTCATCGACGCGGAGAACGCCTGGCACGACACCCGGCGGGCGGCGCCACAGCCACAGGCACAGCCGCAGCCGCAGCACCAGCCGCAGTACCAGCAATCGCATGGGCAGCCGCAGTACCGCGACTACGACTCGGACGAGTACCCGATATACGGCGGCCAGGCCGGCCACCACGGCAAGCGCAAGAAGCGCGGCGGGTTCCTGCAGGAGCTGTTCGACTGAGAGCACGCGGCCCGGGCAAGGCCTCGGTAGCCTCCTGGGCCATGACGACGATTGACCAGCTGGCCAGCCGGTTGGATCGGGTGGAGGCAGAGTTCGCTCTGTACCGGCTAGCCCGCGACTACTGCGTGGATGCGGACCATCGCGAACTGCCCCGGTGGGCATCGGCCTGGACCGCGGATGCCGAATGGGAGACCGGACCCGACCGGACATTCGTCGGGATCGACGCTATCTGCGCGGCGGTCGAGCACCAGTGGCGGACGTTCCCGATCATGCAGCACGCCACCGCGAATCAT
>JAEHDK010000115.1 GCA_016880465.1 Micromonosporaceae bacterium | reverse complement strand
CGCTGCGCGACTGGCGGCACCGCCGCTCGGTGACCGTACTGGTCGAGCCGGCGCCGCTGGACTGGCGCTTCGCCAGCCTGGTGGACTCCCCCGTCGTGCTGGTGCTCGGCGAGGGCCGCGATGCCGCCGGCACGTCCGACGCGGCCACGGCGCGCGCCGCCGCCGTCGTGCCCGCCGACCGGGTGGCCCGGGACATCGGCGCGGTGGTGGCCGTGGCCGCGGGCGGCTACCTCGTCGTCGACCCGGCCCGCACACAGGGGTTCGCCGACCCGGCGTCCGGCTACCTCGACGCGCCCTGGGGACCGCCCGAGCTCAGCGGCCGCGAGCGCGACATCCTGCGGTCGGCGGCGCTCGGCGAGACGGTCCGGCAGACCGCCCGCTCCCTCGGCATCGCCACCAAGACCGTCGAGAACCTCCAGTCCCGGCTGTACCGGAAGCTGGGCGTACGCAACCGGGCCGCCGCGCTGGCCGTGGCGTACGGGTTGGGGCTCGTCGACGTGTCCGACGACGGCCGGCCGGCCCAGTCCCGGGCCGGCGCCGGCCACCAGCCGCGCGACGTCGGCTAGTGGAGGAAACGACCACGGCTACGTCAACCGGCTCGCGAACAGCGGCCGGTAGCCGTCGACACGGTCAGCGGCCGGCCGGTCAGTACGGCTGGCCGCAGACCCGCCAGTCGTCGCCGTCCTTGGCCAACGGGATGCTGTGCCGGTCGACGAACCCGTTGTCGTAGGTCAGTTCGGCGCTGACGAACCCGCTCGCCCGCCCGTTGATCGTGGTCACCGACGTGGTGAGGATCCGGTGGCTGCGCAGCTTCGGCTGGGCCCGTACCCCGGACTCGAACGCGTCGCGGGTGAACTGGTCGCGGGTACGGTCGCACAGCCGCTCGTACGCGCCGGAGTAGTTCGCCGCCTCCAGGTCGGCCAGGAACCCGTCGGCCGCGGTGCGGGCCGGCCCGGCCGCCTGGGTGATGTTGCGGACCAGCAGCCACCCGCCGGTGGCCAGCCCGCAGCAGACCACCAGAGCCACCCCGACGATGATCAACACGGTCCGCCTGGTCGTCCTGCCCGGCGCGCGGGCCGGCGGCGCGGGACCGGGCGGCGCGGGACCGGGCGGCGTGGTGGGGGCGGCTGGGGTGACCACGGGCCAGAGGGTACCGTCTGCGTCGATGTACCGATACGTGCAACATCTGGCGCCCCCACCGGACCCGTACGCCGGCGACACGCTGCTGCGGTCGTGGCTCGACCGGCTGCTCGGCGTCGAGGGCCACGCCGCCGCCAAGGACCGGCTCGCCGCCCTGGCTGCCGACGTGGCCGGGCCGCTGCGCGACGCGCACGCCCAGGCCGAGGCGCACCCACCGGTCCTGCACCGGTACGACGCCTGGGGCGGGCGGGTCGACCGCATCGAGACGCCCGCCGGCTGGGAGATCCAGCGCCAGGCGGCCGCCCGGCACGCGCTCGTCGCGCTGCCGTACCAGCCCGAGGCCCGCGCGCGGTGGGGTGCGGGCGCCCGCGTCCTGCAGCACGCGCTGCTGCACCTGTTCGGGCCGGAGTCGGCCACGTTCTCCTGCCCGGTCGCCATGTCGGACGGGGCCGCGGCGCTGCTGTCCCGCCCCGAGATCGACCCGGCGATCCGCGACGCCTGGCTGCCCCGGCTGCTGTCGACCGACCCGGACTCGGCGATCACCAGCGGCCAGTGGATGACCGAGTCGCAGGGCGGGTCGGATCTCGCCCGCTCGACGACGTACGCGCGCGCCGCCGGCGACGGCTCGTGGCGGCTGACCGGCGAGAAGTGGTTCTGCTCGGCGGCCGACGCCGCGATGGCCGTCACGCTGGCCCGGCCGGAGGGCGCCGACACCGGCAGCCGGGTGCTCGCCCCGTTCCTCGTACCGCGCTACGCCGGCGACTCGCCGATCGCCCCGGCCCGCAGCGACCCCGGCTGGCCCGCGCCGGGGATCCACGTACGGCGGCTCAAGGACAAGCTCGGCACCCGGGCCCTGCCCACCGCGGAGATCGGCCTGCGGGACGCGTACGGCCTGCCGCTGGGCGACCCGGCGCAGCCCGGTCTCGCCCGGACGATGTCGCTCGTGCTCGTGGCCCGGCTGCACAACGCGGCCGCGGCCGCCGCCGGCATGCGCCGCGGCCTGGACTACGCGCGGGCGTTCGCCGCCGCCCGCAGCGTGTCCGGCGGCCGGCTCGACACGAGCCCGCTACACCGCGCCACGCTGGGCGCGCTCGCGGTGGACGCGGCCGCCGCGTTCGCCCTCGCCGGACACTGCTTCGCCCTGCTCGGCCGGTCCGAGGTGGACCGTGACCGGGCGGCGCTGGCCGAGCTGCGCATCGCCGCGCCGCTCGCCAAGCTTGCCACCGGGCGCCTTGCGGTGCAGGCGGCCAGCGAGTACGTGGAGTGCTTCGGCGGCGCCGGGTACGTGGAGGACACCGG
>JAEHDK010000016.1 GCA_016880465.1 Micromonosporaceae bacterium | reverse complement strand
GGCAGCACTCCGAGGACGAGGCGACGAAAGCGCGGGGCGGCGACCTCCGCTACTTCTCGAAGACCGCGGAGCGGCGCCCGAACGAGCCCGAGATCGCGGCCGAGGTCGCCGAGGCGGAGCGCCGGTTGGCGGCGCGCGCGGCTGCGGTGCCGGCGACCGACTACCCGGCGGAGCTGCCGATCGCCGCGCGCCGTGCCGAGATCATGGCGGCGATCCGGGACCACCAGGTGGTCATCATTGCCGGGGAGACCGGGTCGGGGAAGACGACCCAGTTGCCGAAGATGTGTCTGGACCTGGGCCGGGGCGTGCGCGGGATGATCGGGCACACCCAGCCACGCCGGCTCGCGGCGCGTACGGTCGCCGACCGGATCAGCCAGGAGCTGGGCACCGACCTCGGCGGCGCGGTCGGTGTCAAGATGCGGTTCACCGACCAGGTCGGCGGGGACACGCTGGTCAAGCTCATGACCGACGGGATCCTGCTCGCCGAGATCCAGAGCGACCGGCAGCTCCACCAGTACGACACGCTGATCATCGACGAGGCGCACGAGCGCAGTCTCAACATCGACTTCATCCTCGGGTACGTCAAACAGCTGCTGCCGCGCCGGCCGGATCTCAAGGTGCTGATCACATCCGCTACCATCGATCCAGCCCGGTTCGCACGGCACTTCGACGGTGCCCCGGTCATCGAGGTATCCGGGCGCCGGTACCCGGTCGAGATCCGGTACCGCCCGATCGACGCCGACGACGTCGAGCGGGACCAGATCCAGGCCATCTGCGACGCCGTCGACGAGCTGAGCGCCGAAGGGCCGGGCGACGTCCTCGTGTTCCTCAGTGGCGAACGGGAGATCCGCGACACCGCGGACGCGCTGCGCCGCGCCGACCTGCGGCACACCGAGATCCTGCCGCTGTACGCCCGGCTGTCGGCCGCTGAGCAGCACCGCGTGTTCCAGCCGCACACCGGCCGCCGGGTGGTGCTCGCCACCAACGTTGCGGAGACCTCGCTGACGGTGCCCGGGATCCGGTACGTGGTGGATCCAGGTACCGCCCGGATCTCCCGGTACAGCCACCGTACGAAGGTCCAGCGGCTGCCCATCGAGGCCATCTCGCAGGCGTCGGCGAACCAGCGCACCGGCCGGTGCGGCCGTACCTCGGACGGCATCTGCATCCGGCTGTACGCCGAGCCGGAGTTCACCGCCCGCCCCGCGTTCACCGATCCGGAGATCCTGCGTACCAACCTCGCGTCGGTGATCCTGCAGATGACGGCGCTCGGGCTCGGCGAGGTGGCCGCATTCCCGTTCCTCGACCCGCCGGACCGGCGCAACATCGCCGACGGCATCCAGCTGCTGCAGGAACTGGGCGCGCTCGAGCGGTCGACCGACCGGCTGACCGCGGTGGGGCGCAAGCTCGCGCAGCTGCCGATCGACCCGCGGCTCGGCCGGATGGTGCTCGCCGCCGGGGAGTACGGCTGCCTGCGCGAGGTGCTCGTCATCGCCGCGGCGCTGTCCATTCAGGACCCCCGGGAGCGGCCGGCCGAGCACCAGCAGGCGGCGGACGCCCGGCACGCCCGGTTCGCCGACGAGACATCGGACTTCCTGGCGTACCTGAACCTCTGGCGGTACCTGCAGGACCAGCAGAAGGCGCTGTCCTCCAGCGCGTTCCGTCGCCTCTGCAAGGCGGAGTACCTGCACTTCCTGCGGGTACGCGAGTGGCAGGACCTGCACGGCCAGCTGCGCCAGGTGACCAAGGCGCTCGGTGCCGGGGTGAACAGTACGCCGGCCGAGCCCGACCAGATCCACCAGGCACTGCTCGCGGGCCTGCTCTCACACATCGGGCTCAAGGACCCGCAGACCCGGGAGTACCTCGGCGCCCGGGGCGTGAAGTTCGGGGTGTTCCCGGGTTCGGCGCTGTTCCGCAAGCAGCCCCGGTGGGTCATGGCCGCCGAGCTGGTGGAGACGTCCAGGCTGTGGGCGCGCATCGCGGCCCGGATCGAGCCCGAATGGGCCGAGCGCCTCGCACCGCACCTCGTCAAGCGCAGCTACCACGAGCCGCACTGGTCCCGTACGGCCGGCGCGGTGCTGGCGTACGAGAAGGTGACGCTGTACGGGTTGCCGCTCGTCGCCCAGCGCACCGTCAACTACGGCCCGATCGACCGGCGGTTGTCCCGGGAGCTGTTCATCCGGCGGGCGCTCGTCGAGGGCGACTGGGACACCCGGCACGAGTTCTTCGCGGCGAACCGCGCGCTGCTCGAGGAGGTCGAGGACCTCGAACACCGGGCGCGCCGGCGGGACATCCTCGTCGACGACCAGGCCCTGTTCGACTTCTACGACGCGCGGGTCGGCCCCGACGTGGTGTCCGCACGGCATTTCGACAGCTGGTGGAGAACGACCCGCCGGGACCAGCCGGAGCTGCTGAGCTTCTCCACCGAGATGCTGGTCAACGAGGCCGCCGCCGGCGTGCGCGCCGTCGACTACCCCGACCTGTGGCCGCACGGCGACTTCGCGCTGCGCCTGTCGTACCAGTTCGAGCCGGGGACGGAGGCCGACGGCGTCACCGCCCAGATTCCCCTGCCGGTGCTGGGCCGGGTGGCCGCGAGCGGGTTCGACTGGCAGGTACCGGGACTGCGCCGCGACCTGGTCACCGCGCTGCTCCGGTCGCTGCCCAAGGCGCTGCGGCGCAGCGTGGTACCGGTACCCGACTGGGCCCAGTACCTGCTGTCCGGGCTGACCCCGGGGCCCGAGCCCCTGCTCGAGGCCCTCGAACGGGAGCTGCGCCGGCTCGCCGGGCTCACCGTGTCCCGGGCCGACTGGCAGCTGGACAAGGTGCCCGACTACCTGAAGATGACCTTCCGGGTCGTCGACGACGCCGGCCGTACGATGGCCGAGGGCAAGGACCTCGCCGCTCTGCAGCGCGAGCTGGCGCCGCGGGTCCAGGCCACGATCACGGCGGCCGCCGGTGGGCTGACCCGGGAGGGGCTGCGTACGTGGAGCTTCGGCGACCTGCCCCGGGTCGTCGAGCAGACCCGGGCCGGCTGGTCGGTGACGGCGTACCCGTCCCTTGTGGACACCGGAGACAGCGCCGCGATCCGCGCGCTGGACAGCCCGGCCGAGCAGTCCTGGGCGATGTGGCGCGGTACCCGCCGGCTGCTGCTGCTCAACCTGCCCGCGCCCGCTGCGGTGGTACAGGGCCGGCTCAGCAACGAGGCGAAGTTGACGCTGCTGCGCAACCCGCACCGCAACGTGCCGGACCTGCTGGCGGACTGCGTCGCCTGCGCGGTCGACAAGCTGATGGCGGACCATGGCGGGCCGGCCTGGGACGAGGCGGGCTTCGCGGCGCTGCTGGCCGAGGTACGGGCCGGGCTGGTCGACACCACACTGGACGTGCTGGGCCGGGTGCAGCGGATCCTCGGCACGGCGTACGCCGTCGAGCAACGGCTCGCCGGCGTCTCCGGCGCGGCCCTCGCGCCGTCGGTCGCGGACATCCGCGCCCAGCTAGCCGGGCTGGTGTACCGCGGCTTCGTGACCGATACCGGCTGGGCCCGGCTGCCCGACATCCCGCGGTACCTGCGCGCGCTCGACCGGCGGCTGGAGAAGCTGCCGCAGCACCCGGTGCGCGACCGCGCCCAGCTCGACCGGATCGCCCAGCTGCAGGACGAGTACGCGCAGCTGCGCGCCGAGCTGCCACCGAGCGCCGAGCTCGAGCAGATCCGGTGGATGATCGAGGAGCTCCGGGTGAACTATTTCGCCCAGGCCGTGGGCACGCCGTACCCGGTGTCGGACAAGCGGATCCTGCGGGCGATGGACGACCTGGTCGCCTAGGCGTGCCGCCAATCCGCGCTCACCCCGGCGCCGAAGTAGGGTAAGACACCCGGCCGGACGTGACTAACGGACTCCGTCCGGCCGGGCTGTGTTCCGCCGGAGGCTCAACTGGGTCCGGCGCCCCGCGCCCGGTACGGTCAGCCAATGAAGACTTTCGAGTCCCTGGCCGAGCTGCGCGGTGCGGTCGGCGAGCACCTGGGCTACGGCGCGTGGCGTACGGTCGACCAGGCGCAGATCAATGCCTTCGCCGATGCGACCGGCGACCACCAGTGGATTCACGTCGACGCGGAGCGGGCCAGCAAGGGCCCGTTCGGCACCACCATCGCGCACGGGTTCCTGGTGCTCTCACTGCTCCCCCAGCTCGCCGGCGAGGTGTACCGGGTGGCCGGCGTACAGATGGGCATCAACTACGGGCTGAACCGGGTACGGTTCCCGGCTCCCGTACCGGCCGGCAGCGAGCTGCGCGGTGGCGTACGGCTGCTGTCCACCGAGGACGTGCCCGGCGGCGTACAGGTGGTCGCCGAGGTCAGCGTCGAGCTGCGCGGGGGCACCAAGCCGTGCTGTGTCGCCGAGTCGGTGAGCCGGCTGTACGTGACGGCGCCGTAGCGCCGCGCCCGGGCCGTGGCCGTCAGAGCCGGCCGGAGACGGTAGACACACCCGTCAGGTTGCCGTCCGCGGCGATGCGCCGGCGCGCGGCCGGGTCGTCGTACAGCGTCCAGCGCAGGAAGTCGGTCGTCGCGCGCAGGGTCTGGTCGAAGCCTCGCTCGCCCGGGGTCAGGTACTCCCCGTGGCCGCGCCCGTGCAGGGTCAGGAAGGCCTTCGGCCACGGCACCTTGTCGTACGCGGCGCGGCCGAACGCGTACGAGACGGTGGGATCGGCATCGCCGTGCAGGAACAGCATGGGTGTTGCCGGACCGACGAACGATCCGCTGAGCAGGCCACCCGCGATCACGATGCCGCCGCGCAGCCGGTCGTCCCGGGGCACCGTGAACATGGCGGCGGTCGTGTAACCGCCGGCCGAATGGCCCGCGGCGGCGACCCGCTCCGGGTCGACGTGCCCGGCGAACGGGTCGCCGGCCCGGGTACCGAGCGCCGCGATCTCGCCGATCACGTACGCCGCGTCGGCCGGCTGGTTCCGGACATCGGCGCGGTCGAAGCGCGCGGCCTCGTGGTTCGTGTACGGGTACGCCGGCGCCGCCACCACGAACCCGGCCGCGGCCCAGCGCGCCACGAGCCCCTGGTAGTACTCCGGCAGCCCGTGCAGTCCGTGGCTGAACAGCACGATCGGGAACCGCCCCGGCGCCGGGTCCGCACCCGGCAGCGGCCGGCCGCCCGGCGGGCCGGCGGCCGGATACCACACCGTGGTGGGTAACCCCCGGTCGAGGCGGCGCAGCGCG
>JAEHDK010000114.1 GCA_016880465.1 Micromonosporaceae bacterium | reverse complement strand
TGACTGACTGTTCGGATCCGTCGAGCGCTCGGCCTTCCGGAGGTCCTCAAGGGACTGGACGTTCGCGGGAGCCTCAATCGGCGGGGTGGCGCCGAGGCGGGTCGGTAAGCCGACCGTGAGGAAGGCCCAGTTCCTCAGCGGGCGAACGATGACCCAAGAAGCGAATGCCGGTGCGTCGAAAGGCGGCAGGAAACCGGCGGCCGCATGACCAGCTCCTCCGCTGGTGGCCGCCGGGACAACTGGCCGGATACGGGCTGCTGCCCGGGCCCGAAAGGGCGCTGACGTGGGTCAGGTGAGCCTGTGGATGATGCGATGAACGTGGAGTCCGAACCGATGGGCAAGTTGGACGCCGCCGCGACAGCGTCACGGCCAGGCCCCTTGCCAGGCCCATGCCGGGCACCCCGCCGTCCGCGCGGGCGGCCCGGGCGGCGTCGAGGCGCGGCGTGGTGGTGAAGGACCTGAGGACGCCGCCCTGGACTGGGACGCTGTGGATTGGCGGACGGTGGAGGACGACGTACGGGTCCACCGTAACCCGCCTGGCGATCCGTAAACACGCCCACCGGCATCCACTGGGAATACTGCCGCCGAGCTCCGCTTCGGCTCCGGTATGACCTGTCTGGCGACGAGCGCGCGAACCGGCGCCGCAGTCAGCCGGAACGATAGGTGGGGCAGCAGGCCCGTTCGTGTGCTCGGTGTGTGCTCTGACGCCGCGAACAGGGCGGCATCAGACGGAACAGTCGACACCTAGTTGGACCATAAGTCCGGACAAATATCTGGACGGACGGACCGGCAACTATGCGGATCGACCATCATAAATCGCAGCGGATCTTAATCCGCGGGTTCGGGGTTCGAGTCCCTGGCGGCGCACAATTGATCAAGGCCGCGCGCCCTCCTTCACGGACTGGCCGCGCCCTGGGCTGGTCTTCGACGGGAGTACGCGAGGCTCAGCTGGCGGGTCTCGGCGGTCGTTGCTGTGGTGCGTGGATTGTTCGTGGGGCGGTGCCGCGGTGCCAGTGTCCGGTCCCGCGGGCCCGGAGGTGGGCGGATCGATGGCTGGCGGCTGATGGTTGGTACGGCTGGGACTAGCCGGCGACGTCATCGGTGGCCTGTCAGTCGGGCTCGGTGTGGCCGGCCTGGGCGACCCCGCTTCGGGCAGCGTTCGTCGAACCATGTCGACCTCGGCGCGGAGTTCGTCGGACAGCGGGTCGTCACCAAGCCGCTGGATGAGGGTCTCTGCCTGCTCGAGGTGGCGTCGAGCATCGGCGTACCGTCCCTGGGCGGCGGCCTCGCGGGCGTCATCGATCGCCTGCCGGGCAAGCCGCAGGGCGGCTCGGCGTGGGAAGACGGTCTGGGTGACTGGCCACAGCGGACTGGCTGGCGGCGCGTTCAGGGTGACCAGGCCAAAGCCGCCAGACAGCGCGACCGCCGCCGCGGCAATAAGAATGGGCCTGCGCGGCAGCCCCGGCGAGGTGTGGATCGGCACGGGCCGAGCAGGAAGGGGTGTTCCGTGGTCGAGCGCCCGTTGCGCGGCCGCGGTGACCTCGGTGCGCCACGCCGACAGCAGGTCGGCCACTGGTTCGCCGGCGGGTGCGGGCTGGCCACTGGCGAGCGCATCGACCAAGATCTCGTCCCGCTCGACCGCGGTCAGCTGCTCGGCCGGCGACGGCCGGCGTGGGGCGGGCGGCGTGGTTGTCATCGGATCACCTCGTCGAGGGTCTCGACGGCGAGGGTACGAAGTTTCTTGAGACTCCGGTGCTGGGCGGTGCGTACGGCGGTGGCGGACGTGCCGAGGATCGCGGCGGTTTGGTTGGCCGTCAGGCCGACGGCGACCCGCAAGACGATGACTTCGCGTTGAGCTGAGGGCAGGTACGAGAGCATGCGATGCAGGCGGGCGGACATGTCGGCTGCTACGGCCAGCTGTTCGGGCCCGTCGGCTGGATCAGGCTGGCCGGTCAGTGAGTCTAGTGGGATCTGCCGCTGCCGGCGTGCTGCTCGGGTGGCCTCGGACACCTTGCGGGCGGCGATGCCGTAGACGAACGCGGCGAAGGGGCGGCCCTGATCCCGATAGCGGGGCAGCACTCGCAGTACGGTCAGGCACACCTCCTGGGCCACATCCTCGGCGTGGCTGTAGCCGCCATCGATGGCACCCAGCCGTGCCAGGCAGTACCGGACGACCAGCGGCCGGATATCGGCGAGCACGAGCGCTACGGCATCCTGGTCGCCGCACACGGCGAGGTGCACGAGGTCTGCCTCGGGTCCAACCATCGCAGGCCTTTCGACCATCGCGGGCCTCCGATGTCGAGGCTCCTGCCCGGACGATAGCTCCGTAGGTTGCCCGGCTCCAGCCGTCGGTACCGCGCCGGGTGAAACGTTGGGCGTCGCTGCGGCCATATCCAGGTGCAGAGGAACCGGGGTTCGACGTGCTCGGCGGGCTCGCCGGGCGGGTCGGCATGCACCTATTCCACCACATTTATATAGATACAGTAACGAATGCGTCGCCCTACTAGCTCGGTGCACCCCGGTGGGTGAGCCTCTGGTTACTGCGTCGAATTCCGCGCAGTAGCCTCCAAGGAAGGGCCTCCGCCAATGCGCAGAACCCTGCTCGCCGCGGCCTTCGTCGGCGCCGCGCTGGTCGCCGCCACCGCGGCACCCGTGGCGACCGCCGCCAGCACCGGGAACAGCGACTCGTACATCGTGATGCTCCGCTCCGACGCCGACTCCGGGTCGGTGGCCGCCGAGCACTCCCGCGCCACCGGTGCCGCTGTCGGCCACCTCTACCAGTACGCGATCCACGGCTATTCGGCGCGGATGAGTCCGACCGCGGCGGCCCGGATCGCCAACGACTCGCGGGTGTTGCTCGTCCAGCGGGATGGCGTCGCGAGCATCGATGCGCAGACCCTGCCGACCGGCATCGACCGGGTCGACGCCGACCTCAGCCCGACCGCCCAGATCAACGGCGTGGATCAGCGGGTCAACGTCGATGTCGCGGTCATCGACACCGGGATAGACCTGACGCACCCCGACCTCAACGTGTTCACCGCGGGAGCGAAGAACTGCTCGACCGGTCGCAGCGCGAAGGACGGCCACGGCCACGGCACCCACGTGTCCGGCACCATCGGCGCCCTGGACAACGACATCGGCGTCGTCGGCGTCGCACCCGGCGCCCGGGTCTGGCCGGTCCGGGTCCTCAACAACGCCGGCAGCGGCAGCTTCTCCGACATCATCTGCGGCATCGACTACGTCACCGCCCATGCCAGCGAAATCGAGGTCGCCAGCATGAGTCTTGGCGGATCCGGGTCGGACAGCGCGTGCGGCAGCAACCAGGACGCCATGCACGAGGCGATCTGCCAGTCCGTCGCCGCCGGTATCACCTACGTCGTCGCCGCCGGTAACGAAAGCGACAATGCCGCCAACCACGTGCCCGCCGCCTACGACGAGGTCATCACCGTCAGCGCGCTGGCCGACTTCAACGGCCAGCCTGGCGGCGGCGCAGCGGCCACCTGCCGCGCCGACGTCGATGACACCTTCGCCGACTTCTCCAACTTCGGTGCCGACATCGACCTGATCGCCCCTGGCGTGTGCATCCTATCCACCTGGAAGGGCGGCGCCTACAACACCATCTCCGGCACCTCGATGGCCACGCCGCACGTCTCCGGCGCCGCGGCCCTGTACAAGGCCACCCACCCCAGCGCCTCCCCGAGTGCCGTGAAGTCGGCGCTGCAGGCGGCTGGAACCTCTAACTGGAGTACCGGCACCGACCCCGACAGCACCCACGAGCCGCTGCTCAACGTCGCCACCTTCTGACCTACCTCCCCTGCAGGCGGCCAGCGCTTCCCAGCGCT
>JAEHDK010000808.1 GCA_016880465.1 Micromonosporaceae bacterium | reverse complement strand
GAGGGTTTGTGCGACGAACGCCACGTTCATCCGGAGAACATCCAAGGCCAGGTCAACATTGACGTGCGCCAGCGTGTCGTTGGCACTGTGGATGTGGTGGTTGGCGTCGTCGGTCCCTTCGATGGTCAGGACAGCCGGCACACCCTTCTGGATGAACGGGACGTGGTCGCTGTTGAAGGGATTCAGCGAAGTCTGCACCATAAGTCCTGTATAGGTCGACGCGGCGGCCGCCAACCCGTCGATAATCCTGTGCGAAACCGCAGCTCCTTCCAGCAGAACGGTGGGGCTCGCAGAGTTGAGCGAAGCAATCATGTCCATGTGCACGACGGCGCGCACCTTGGCCCGCGCCGCCGGCGTCATCGACGCTACGAATTTCTTGCTGCCGAACAGGCCCTGTTCTTCGCCGCCAAACAGAACCAGTTTCAGGTCATGCCTGCCCTGATGATCTTTCAGGGCACGGGCGATCTCGATTACGCCGGCACTGCCGCTGCCGTCGTCATCGGCGCCTGGCGCAGGCGATGTGGCAGAGCCCTCGTGGTTGATTGAGTCAAGATGCGCCGACACCAGCACGACGCCGCGAGAGGCCAGGCCGGAGCCGGTTCGGACCGCGATCACGTTCTGGCTGGGCGAACCGTCGACCTGAATAGGCTGGCGCGACGTCGTGTAGCCGAGGCTGGTGAGTTGCTGGTCGACGAAGTCACAAGCCGCGGCGAACTCCGGCATGATCGAGTTGCGGGTCTTGAACTGCACGAGCCGTGTCAGGTCGGCTTCATAGGATTGCCGCGAAACCCGGTTCACGAGCGCTTGGATGACCGGGTCCGCCCCCGCTCGGGCCGCTCGCGTCGCCAGGCGCGGCAGGGCATCGAAGATGATGCGGTTGCGTCCGCGCGCTCGAGTTGTCTTCAGCGCATCAAGCGGGCGCACTGAAAAACATGGCACATCGTTATTGCCGATCTTTCGCGCGCGCTTCGGGTCCAGGTCGACAAGCAGGAAGCGGCCCTTGTCGATCAAGACCGGCACATCGGGATGTTCTTGCTGGAACAGCCGCCCCTTCTGGGCAACGACATGCAGTCGTTCGCGGGCCACTTCGTCGGGGTGCTCGCGGAGCGCGGCACGGGCGCGGCTCGCCCGACTCTTATCGACCGTGAAGCCGGCCGTGGCCAGTGCCTGCGTCACCGCCGGTGACGACACGAACTCAAGTCGGGGCGTACGCCCGAGCTGGTGGAATCGGTCGACCAGCCGACCTATGTCGTCGGGCGTGGGTACGGCGTCATCGGGTATGGCATAGCTACGGAATGGATTGCTGGTGTGTGGATCGACGGTGATGAGGAACGGACCGACCCGTTGCGCGCTGCCGCTGATGGACGCGCGCAGGTGGGCCTGGATCTGGCGAAGCATGGTGGGAGCCTTTCCGCTCGAGACGCGCTCGCGCCGGACACGGACGTCGGCCTCGGGCGCGCAGCAGACCGCGGACGGCGGTCAGGATGGCTGGGCGCCGGGTCTACCGGCGTGAGCTCTCGAGCATGGCGTCTCCTTGCGACGGCCTGATCATTGCGGCTGCACAGTACACCCCGCCTGGTGTTCACCGCGCGGCGGGGAGAACAGCGCACGAACGACGCGCGCATCATCACGACACCTGGAGGAGTCATGAACGGACGGGTAACGCATTTCGAGATTCCGGCCGACGACCTCGAACGCGCGCAGATGTTCTATCGCGACACGTTCGGTTGGAACATCACCCCGATGCCGGAGATGCAGTACACGCTCGTCGGTACGACGCCGTCGGACGAGAAGGGGATGCCCAGTACCCCGGGCGGCATCAACGGCGGCATGATGCGCCGGCAGGGCCCGATGACCAACCCGGTCATCACCATCGAGGTCGATGACGTCGACAAGTCGCTCGAGCAGGTCGAGAAGATGGGCGGCAAGACGGTCGTCGGCCGCCAGCCGGTGGCCGACATGGGCTTCACCGCCTACTTCGAGGACACCGAGGGCAACCTCATGGGCATGTGGCAGTCCGCACGCTGAGGTGGGCTCAGCGGGCGAGGCACAGCCGGAGCCACCGGTACCCGAGCCCGATCGCGAACCTGCATAGTCCACTGAGGACGGGCGGTAGGGGCAGGGTGGCCGCGAGCGCGGCACACCCTACCCCGCCGGCACCGCAACGGGTCGCGACGGTCACGGAAAGTAGTGATCACCGTCACAATTCCAGGTCGCACAACTACGGCGAGTAAGATCTCAAGACCGGATTGCGCCTTGGGGATGTGAGCACAGTGCCGTACGACCGCGTGATCGCCGACATCGAGTCGGGGCTGCGCGAGGCGAGCGGCCCGGTAGCGGCCTGCCGGACGGTGGTCGAGACGCTCGGCCGGCACACTCCCGCCCTCGTCGCGGCCCTGTTGCGGGTACGTGACCAGCTGCGCTGCGTCGCTGCGACCGGGTCCTGGCGGGCGTACTCCTCGGTGCCGCTCAGCCAGGGCGTCGTCGGTCGGGTGTACGCGTCCGGCCGTACCGCGACGATCACCGAGCCGGGCACCGATCCCGACTACATCCGGCTCGGCCCCGAGGTACGGGTGGAGATCTGCACCCCGCTGCGCGACCCGGCCGGCCGGCCGATGGGCGCGCTGAACGCCGAGTGGACCACGGACATCGACATCGAGGCCTGGCGCCCGGTGCTCGAGGAGGTGGCCCGGCGGCTCTCGGCCCGGGTGCACGAGCTTGGCGGCCCACCCGCCGAGACCCGTTCGGAACAGTTGCTGCGGCACGCGCTGGCGCTCACCTCGGCGCCCGATGAGGCGCAGTTGCTGGACCGGTCGATCGAGGCCGCCTGCGACGTATCCGGGCTGGCCGCCGCGGTCCTGTTGCTGTCCACCTCGGCCGGCATCCGCGCCTATCGAGGGCGTACGGAGGAGGGCTCCTTCGGCGCCCGGCTCGGCCGCTATCTGTCCACTGTGGAGCCTTCGGCGCTCGCCAGCCTGCTGCACCAGGCCAGGCGGCACGGCGCCTCGTACACCTTGGGCGATCCGGTGCGGTACGACGCGCACGGGTTCGAGGAGCTGATCGCGGTCGGCGTCCGTACGCTGATCGCGGTGCCGGCCGGACCGCACGACCTCGGCGGAGTTCTGCTGGTCGTCGATGACGCCGCGAAGCCGCCCGATCCGGCCACGGTGAACCTGCTCGAGCTGCTGGCCGCGCAGGCCTGGACGGCCGTCGAGCGGCTGCGGACGCTGCGCCGGCTGTACGAGCGGGCCAGCTCCGATCCGCTGACCGGGCTGCGGCACTACGGGCCGTTCGGCGAGCGGCTGGCCGCCGCCGTGCCCGGCCGTACCGCCCTGCTCGCCATCGACGTCGATGAGTTTAAGGCGGTCAACGACGCGTACGGGCATCAGGCCGGCGACCAGCTGCTCGTGGATCTGGCCCGGGCGCTGGAAGCCGCGCTGCGCGAGGTCGACGACCTGTACCGGGTCGGCGGCGACGAGTTCGTCGCGGTACTGGAGGTCCGCACCGGTGACGAGGCGGTCACGATCGCCGAGCGACTGTGCGCGGCGGCGCGGCGGACCGGCCGTACGATCAGCGTCGGCGTGGCCGTCCAGCCCGATGGCGAGACCGCAGAGCTCACGCTGCGGCGCGCCGACGCCGCCCTCTATGAGGTCAAGCGCACCGGCCGGGACGGGGTACGGCTGGCCCACCCGCCGCCGCCCCCGCTGCCCGACCTGCTCGACCGGTACTAGGAGCGGTCAGAACTCGGCGGCGACCAGTTCGGCGATCTGGGCCGTGTTCAGCGCGGCACCCTTGCGCAGGTTGTCGCCGGTGACGAAGAAGTCCAGGGCGCGCGGGTCGTCCAGCGACCGCCGGATGCGCCCGATCCAGCTCGGATCCGTCCCCACCGCGTCGATCGGCATCGGGAACTCACCCGTGGCCGGGTCGTCCACGAGGATCACGCCGGGTGCGTGGCGCAGCACGTCGCGGGCGCCCGCGGCGTCCACCTCCGTGCCGAACACCGCGTGCACGGCGACCGAGTGACCCGTGACGACGGGGACCCGTACGCAGGTCGCCGACACCTTCAGGTCGGGCAGGCCGAGGATCTTGCGCGACTCGTTGCGCATCTTCATCTCCTCGGACGACCAGCCGCCGTCCTTCAGCGAGCCCGCCCACGGTACGACGTTGAGCGCCAGCGGAGCCGGGAACGGGCCGAGGTCGTCCCCGACGGCCTGCCGTACGTTGCCCGATCGGGAGCCGAGGATCCGGTCGCCGGCAACCTTCGCCAGCTGGTCGAGCAGCGTGTCGATGCCGATCTGCCCGGCGCCGGAGACGGCCTGGTACGACGCCAGAACGAGCTCGCGCAGCCCGTACTCGCGGTGCAGCGGGGCGACCGCCACGATCATCGAGAGCGTCGTGCAGTTCGCGTTGGCGATGATCCCCTTGGGCCGGTTCCGGATCTGCTCCGGGTTGATCTCGGGTACGACCAGCGGCACGTCCGGGTCCATCCGGAACGCGGCCGAGTTGTCGACCGCGACCGCCCCGCGGGCGGCGGCGACCGGCGCCCACCGTGCGGCGACGTCGTCGGGCACGTCGAACATCGCCACGTCGACGCCGTCGAAGGCCTCGGGGGCCAGCGGCTCGACCGCCAGCTCCTCGCCGCGCACCACGATCGACCGGCCGGCCGAGCGCGGGGACGCGATCAGCCGGATGGTGCCCCAGACGTTCTTGCGCGAGCTCAGCAGCTCGCACATGACCGTACCGACCGCGCCGGTCGCGCCGACCACCGCCAACGTGGGCAGCTCGCTCATGCTCTCCCCTACCTTCCGGTCCCGGCGTAGACCGTGGCTTCCTCGGCACCGCCGAGGTCGAACGCCTCGTGTACGGCGCGGACGGCGGCGTCCAGGTCCGTGTCCCGGCAGACCACCGACACCCGGATCTCGGATGTCGAGATCATCTCGATGTTCACCCCGGCGTTGGCCAGGGCGGAGAAGAACCTCGCGGCGACCCCGGGATGCGAGCGCATCCCGGCGCCGATCAGCGAAATCTTGCCGATGTGGTCGTCGAACCGCAGCTGGGTGAAGCCGACCCGCCCCTTGACCTTGTCG
This sequence comes from Micromonosporaceae bacterium, assembly GCA_016880465.1. Taxonomy (GTDB): domain Bacteria; phylum Actinomycetota; class Actinomycetes; order Mycobacteriales; family Micromonosporaceae; genus EFPC-2. The sequence continues at coordinate 5,686 of JAEHDK010000808.1, read as the reverse complement.
AGCGCCGCCATCGCCGCCGCACCGTCGGTCTTGGGCAGGGTGAACGAGATGTCGGTACGGCCGCCCGTGTGCGCCCCGAGCTCGCCGGTCGACACGTTCTGCACGATCATGTCGATGTTGATCTCCACTGCGGAGACCGCCTCGAAGATCACGGCCGCCTCGCCCGGCTCGTCCGGTACGCCGACGATGGTGATCTTCGCCTCGCTGCGGTCGTGCGCGACACCGGTGATCAGTGCTTGCTCCACGGACAGGTCCTCCATGTGTGCGGTGACCAGCGTGCCAGTGTTCGCCGAGTACGAGGACCGGACGTGGATCGGCAGGCCGGCCCGGCGGGCGTACTCGACGCTACGCGGGTGCAGCACCTTTGCGCCCGACGCACACAGCTCCAGCATCTCCTCGTAGGTGATCTGCCGTATGTGCCGCGCGTTCCGGACGATCCGCGGGTCGGCCGTGAACACCCCGTCGACATCGGTGTAGATCTCGCAGATGTCCGCCTTGAGGGCGACCGCGAGCGCCACGGCCGTGGTGTCCGATCCACCCCGACCCAGCGTCGTGATGTCCTTGGTGTCCTGCGCGACCCCCTGGAACCCGGCCACGATCGCGATCGCGCCCTCGTCGACCGCACCGCGCAGCCGACCCGGCGTGACGTCGATGATCCGCGCCCGTCCGTGCACCGAGGTGGTGATCACGCCGGCCTGCGAACCGGTGTACGACCGCGCCTCGTACCCCAGGTTGTGGATCGCCATGGCCAGCAACGCCATCGAGATACGCTCACCCGCGGTGAGCAACATGTCGAGCTCGCGCCCGGGCGGCAACGGGCTGACCTGGTGGGCGAGGTCCAGCAGCTCGTCGGTCGTGTCGCCCATGGCCGAGACCACGACCACGACGTCGTGCCCGCCCCGGCGGGCGGCGACGATGCGCTCCGCGACCCGCTTGATGCGCTCGGCGTCGGCGACCGAGGAGCCGCCGTACTTCTGCACCATGAGCGCCACCGCTGCCGGTTCCTTCCGCACCGCCGGCCCTCACGGACCGGCCCGAACGTGCCAACGCCGCCGGTCAAGCTGCCGGCGGCGCCGCTGAAGACCACCTCAGCGTACCGGTGACCTGCGCCGCAGGGGAGAGCCGATCCCACGATCCGGCGTCATACCACCGACTCGTCGGCGTGTCGGAGCACCCGGTACATGATCATCATGACCCGCCCGGGCGACAATCGACGGCGTGGACGCACGGGGGAGAACCGCCGTCGCCGTCGTGTCGACCGCGCTCCTCGGCGCGGTGACCGGCTGCGGCGCGGACCGCCCACCCGAGGCCGCGCCGCCGACCAGCGCGGCCCCCGTACCCACCACGCCGACCGAGGCCCGTGCCCGGCTGGCCGCCGCCGCGGCCGCGGCCAAGGATCGGGAGATGGTCGCGTTCTACACCTGGCGTACGCCGAACCGGCCGGACCGCATGGTCGCCGTGACACTCGCCACGGACGGCACCTGGCGGATCGACGTACCCGGCGGCGCGCTCGGCGGCACCGCGGACATCGCGATCGCGGGATCCCGGAACGGGCTGTTCCAGTGCACGCTGCCGACCGCTGCCGCGCCCCCCGGCTGCGTCAAGGTGGCGGCCGCGGACGGAACGGTGCCGGCCGCGGTCGACCCGCGGGTGCCGCACGTGTTCCTCGACTGGCGGGACGTGTTCCTGGACCGGCGGGCCCCGCTGAACGTGACCGCGGCCGCGGTACCGCCCGGAGCGAGCGGATCGTGCTTCTCGGTCGAGCCCACCGCGGCCTCGCTCGCCGCCCCGGTGGATCCCGGTACCTACTGCTACGCCGCGGACGGCACGCTCACCGCCGCCATCGCGGGGTTCGGGACGCTGCTGCTCGCCGGCCCGCCGGACGCGGCACCGCCGACCGTACCGCTCCCCGGGCCGGTGGTACCCGGGCCCCCGCTGCGTACGTCGCCGCCGCCGGGACCGAGCCCGGCACCGGCCACGAGCCGGCCGTAGCCCAGGTCACGGGCTTCGGGCCCGTGGGCCGGAAGATCACGTGTGGTAGCGTGGCGGCGTCATGTGGCAGGCGCTCCTTCTTCCCCGCCGCGGCGAGGCCCACCGGGCCGGCACCTCGCCGCGGTGTTGCAGCGCGCTCCTGCCTCGCTGAGTAGCCGGTCGATCCCCATCCTCTGCCGCCGTGCGGCACCCACCGGACGCGTCATCGTCGCCGGTCCGGGATCGAACCCCTTGCCCCGCCACGTGACATCAGGAGTTGTGGATGTCTGTCATCGCCCGTCAGCAGAACAGCCCGATGCCCTACCGCCGTTACCGGCCCTATCACGAAGAGTTCTCCGTCGACCTGCCCGACCGCCGCTGGCCCGGCGCCCGCATCGACCGCACCCCCCGGTGGTGCGCCGTCGACCTGCGGGACGGCAACCAGGCTCTGATCGACCCGATGTCGGCGGACCGCAAGTGGCGCATGTTCCAGCTGCTCGTACGCATGGGGTACAAGGAGATCGAGGTCGGCTTCCCGGCCGCCAGCCAGACCGACTTCGACTTCGTCCGGCAACTCATCGAGCAGGACCTGATCCCGGACGACGTGACGATCCAGGTGCTCACCCAGTGCCGGGAACACCTGATCGAGCGGACGTACGAGTCGCTGCGCGGCGCCCGGCGCGCCATCGTCCACTTCTACAACTCCACGTCGACGCTCCAGCGCCGGGTCGTCTTCGGCCTGGACCGGGACGGCATCACCGACATCGCGACCAGCGGGGCGCGGTTGTGCCAGAAGTACGCCGAGATCCTCACCCCGGACACCGACATCTTCTACGAGTACTCCCCCGAGTCGTACACGGGCACCGAGCTGGAGTACGCGCTGGAGGTCTGTGCCGCGGTGATCGACACGATGTACCCGACCCCGGACCGGCCGCTGATCGTGAACCTGCCGGCAACGGTGGAGATGGCCCTGGCCAACGTGTACGCGGACTCGATCGAGTGGATGTCCCGGCACCTGCCCCGGCGGGCGAGCGTCGTGCTGAGCCTGCACCCGCACAACGACCGGGGTACCGCGGTCGCGGCCGCCGAGCTGGGCCTGCTGGCCGGTGCCGACCGGATCGAGGGCTGCCTGTTCGGCAACGGTGAGCGGACCGGCAACGTGGACCTCGTCACGCTCGGGCTGAACCTGTTCTCGCAGGGCGTCGACCCGCAGATCGACTTCTCCGACATCGACGAGATCCGCCGGACCGTGGAGTACTGCAACCAGCTGCCGGTAGCCGAGCGGCATCCGTACGCGGGGGACCTCGTGTACACCGCGTTCTCCGGCTCCCACCAGGACGCGATCAACAAGGGCTTCGCGGCGCTGGAGCGGGACGCGGCCGCGGCCGGCGTACCGGTCGACGCGTACCCGTGGGCCGTGCCGTACCTGCCGGTCGACCCGAAGGACCTCGGCCGCACGTACGAGGCCGTGATCCGGGTCAACTCGCAGTCCGGCAAGGGCGGGGTCGCGTACGTCATGAAGACCGAGCACCACCTCGACCTGCCCCGCCGGCTGCAGATCGAGTTCGCCGGCGTCGTCCAGCAGCACACCGACGGTGAAGGCGGCGAGGTGACCCCGGAGCAGATGTGGCACATCTTCGCGCGCGAGTACCTCACGCCGGGCCCGCTCGACCTCACCGGGTACGCGACGTCCACTGTGGACGGCAAGGTCGAGGTGACCGCGACCGTCATGCTCGACGGCCAGCCACGCGAGCTGACCGGCATCGGGAACGGGCCCATCGACGCGTTCAGCCATGCCCTATCCATTGTGGACGTGCAGGTCCGGGTGCTCGACTACGCCGAGCACGCGCTGTCCGCCGGCGGCGACGCGCAGGCCGCCGCGTACGTCGAATGCGAGGTGAACGGCGTGACACGCTGGGGCGTCGGGGTCGACGCGAACATCGTCACCGCGTCCCTGCGGGCGGTGATCAGCGCTATCAACCGGAACCTACCGAAACCATGCCACCACCGGCGGGTCGCTCGCGATGGGCGGCCGCAGCCCGCAAGCTAGGGGCGTGCGTACCCTTGGATTGATCGCGCTCGCCCTCACCCTGGCGCTGGCCGGGTGCACCGCGGCGTCCAGCACCGGTGGCCCGGCCACGACCACCGCGGCCCGGCAGCAGCTCGACGCGCTCACCGTCGCGACCGCGGCGTCGATGAAGGGCTACAGCCGGGACCGGTTCCCGCACTGGCGTACCACCAACGGCTGCACCACCCGCGAGATGGTGCTGCGCCGCGACGGGCGCAACGTGGTGGTCGACGAGAAGACCTGCGACGTGCTCAGCGGCCGGTGGCTGAGCCCGTACGAGAATCGCTGGTTCGACTCGGTCAGCCTGATGGACATCGACCACCTGGTGCCACTGGCCGACGCGTGGCGGTCCGGTGCGGACACCTGGGACGACAGGCAGCGCGGCGACTTCGCCAACGACCTGGCGACACCGCAGCTCCGGGCGGTCTCGGCGAGTACGAACCGGGCAAAGGGCGACCAGGACCCGTCCCAGTGGCGGCCGGCGAACCGCGACTTCTGGTGCGAGTATGCACAGAGCTGGATCGCGGTGAAGTACCACTGGCGGCTGTCCGTGACGGCGGCCGAGAAGACCGCCCTGATCGACCTGCTGGAGACGTGCCCATGGCAGAGCAGCGGACCGCCGATATCGTTCCCGGCCCCGGCGGGGTGATGACCGACGAGGTCGGTGTCATCACGGGTGACCTGACGCTACGGACCGAGGTCGAGCCGGACGGCGCGCTCACCCTCCGCGTCCAGTACCGCGAAGCGGCCGAGTGGTACGTGGTGACCGGCGGCAGGGCCCACTTGGCCGATCCGGCCGACATCGACGCCGTCCACGCCGTCGCCGTCGGGCTGCTGAACCGACCCGAGGGCTGACGGCCCGCCTCTCGGGCGAGCCCGGCGGGTCAGGCTCCGGCGGCGGTCAGCCGCTCGGCGCTGGCGTCCTCACGCTGCCGCAGGCGCAGCGCGGCGGCGGCGGTACGCTCGTCGTCCTCCACCGGGAAGTGGCACGCGGTCCGGTGCCCCGGCATCAGCTCGCGCAGCGGCGGTTCCTCGTCGGCGCAGATCTCCTGGGCCTTCCAGCACCGGGTACGGAACCGGCAGCCGGAGGGCGGGTCGACGGGGCTCGGCACGTCGCCGGTGAGCAGGATGCGGTCGCGCTGCGCCTTGTCCCGGCGGCCCGGATCCGGTACCGGCACCGCCGACATGAGAGCGACCGTGTACGGGTGCCGGGGGGACTTGTACAGCGAGTCGCGGTCGGCCTCCTCGACGATCTTGCCGAGGTACATGACCGCGACCCGGTCCGAGATGTGCCGGACGATCGACAGGTCGTGCGCGATGAACAGGTAGGTCAGATCCAGCTCCCGCTGCAGGTCGTCGAGCAGGTTCATCACCTGCGCCTGGATCGACACGTCCAGCGCGGAGACCGGCTCGTCGGCCACGATCAGCTTCGGCCGCAGCGCGAGTGCCCGCGCGATGCCGATCCGCTGCCGCTGGCCACCGGAGAGCCGCACGCCACGGTCGCCGATCACGGTGTCCAGCCCGGCCGGCAGCGTCCGGGTGAACGCGTCCAGCTGGGCAGCCGCGAGCGCCCGCGCCACCGCGCCTTCGTCGATGTCCGCATCGCGCAGGCCGAACGCGACGTTGCGCCGGATCGTGTCGTCCAGG
>JAEHDK010000807.1 GCA_016880465.1 Micromonosporaceae bacterium | reverse complement strand
TTCGCGGCGGCGAGCACCGTCTCGGTGTTCAGGAGTACCTTCTCCGCGATCGTCGCGAAGACGGCGGCCTGCGTTCGCGCCCTGGTACTCCATGGCGGCGCAGATGACGCCCCCCGCGTTCGCGATGAAATCGGCGATGACCAGCACCCTTTCGCCCGGCTCGCGGAGGCTTCTCGGCAGGGGCGCTCTGTTCGCCGCCGGCCTTCTTCGTCGCCGGCCTGGTTGCGGCGGGGTTCGCTACGGCGGTGACCGCGCTGTCCGGCGTGGGCTTGCCGCCCGTCTTCTTCACTACCGTCGCCGCCTTCGCCGTTGTCGCCTTTGCCGTTGTCGCCCGGGACGCGGCCGTCGCCGATCGCGCCGCCGACACTGGCCGGCGCATGGGCGCCGAACCGTCCGTCATGACCGTCACCCCCGCCTCGGCGAGTGCTTGTCTGATCTGCCTGGCCTGACCCTCCGGCACGCCCCCGGCCTCGACGGTCTCGGCCACCTCGGTGGAGGTCAGCCGCCCGCCGGTACTCCGGGCCCGCGCGAGAAGAGTCTCAGTGATTGAGCGTACGTCGGCGCGGTGGCGGCGGACTTCAGTCACGAACGACCTTCCCGTGGCGAATGGCGTGCGGCATGCCCAGCGCGTACGGCAGCAGGTGGCCGCCTCGACATCGGGCCCGTAGTTGTCTTGTGCCCCCCGCGCCCTGAAACGGTACGCGGGCAGGCGTGAATTGTAGCGCCGTATCCGCCGATGATCCGGTCACGCGCGCCGTCCTCCTCCGGTGAACGCGCCAACTCGGGCCGGCCGAGCGCTTGGCACGATGTGCGGATGACGACGACAGCGCCGCCCGACCCGGCCGAGCTACTGCACATCGCGGTCGGGGCGGTACGCCGGGCCGCCGGGACCGCTCGCGCGATGCGCGCCGACGCGATCGGGGACGTCGCGACGAAATCCACCCGTACGGACATCGTCACCGCAGCCGATCGGGCGGTGGAGCGGCTGGTCGTGGACCACCTGCACGAGGTACGGCCGGGCGACGCGGTGCTCGGCGAGGAGTACGGCGCGACCGGCACCGGCGGCGGGGTGCGGTGGCTGCTGGACCCGATCGACGGCACGGTGAACTACCTGTACGGGCTCGCGCCGTACGCCGTCTCGCTGGCCGCCGAGGTGGCCGGCCGGGTGGTCTGCGGCGTCGTGCACGAGGTCGCCGGCGGCGAGGAGTGGACCGCGGTACGCGGTGGCGGCGCGTACCGGGCCGGTCGCCGGCTCGCCGGCTCGGCCGTCGTGGAGCTCGCCCAGGCCCTGGTGGCGACCGGGTTCGGGTACGCGGCCGAGCGCCGGGCGTACCAGGCCCGCGTGCTGGCCCAGCTGCTGCCGGAGATCCGCGACGTACGCCGGTTCGGCGCCGCGGCCGTCGACCTGTGCCTGGCCGCGGAGGGCCGGGTGGACGCGTACTTCGAGAAGGGGCTCAACGTGTGGGACTACGCCGCGGGCGCGCTGGTCGCGCAGGAGGCCGGGCTGCTGGTCTCCGGCCTGGCCGGCGCGGAACCGGGGCCCACGTTCGTCCTTGCCGCCCCGCCGGCCATCTACCCGGCCCTGCACGACCGGCTCGTCGAGCTGGCCGCCGCCGGCGGCCCGTAGCGGCCCCCAGCGGTCGGCTAGCGGGCGTTCGCGTCGCAGGTACCCTTCGGCAACGCCGGGCTGCCGAGCGCGGCGAGCGACTGCTTCACCTCGGTTATCGTCCCCAGCTGCTGGAACTGCTTGCCGAGAACCACGTCGACCACGTTGTCCTTGCGGTTGATGTCGAACTCGACGTCCGCTTTGGCGAGGAAGTACGCCCGGAGGATCCAGGCCGCGCCGACCGCGTTCGGCCCGTACCGCAGCACCGCGATCCCATCGACCTTCTTCTTCAGCGGGTCGTTGGCCTGGGCGATCGTCGGCTTGTTCACGACGGTGAACTCGCGGTTCTCGAAGTTGAACGCGACCTGCTCGGCGAGCCCCTGCCGGTCGGTCGCGTTATAGACGTTGATCTTGATTTGGCTCTCCACCGGGAGCCGCAGGTCGGCCTTCACAAACCCGGCCGGACACGAGCCGCCCACGCTCGCCGTGGTCTGGGTGTCCCGCAACAGCGCCATGGTCACGAAAATGACGGCGCACAGGAACAGCACGCCGACGATGGCGAGCGCCCGTACCCTGGCAAGACTCATGCGACGGCTCCCCGTACGGTGACCCGGCGCCCCCCGCCGGCTGGTCACAGTATGCGCCGAGGTTATCGTCCGGCCGCCCGGTACCGCGCGAGTCAAACGGATCACCGGCGCGCCGGCACCGCCCCGCGAGATCGTTACCCCTACCTTTGTGTCGCCTGAGTCACAGTGGGAACAACTTCGCATGCCCGGGCGTACAACCTTCGCGCGGGGGAGGTAAGGTACCGCGCTCGGCCGGGTAGTTTCTCACCGTCGAGCCGCTGAGCACCCCCGCAGCGGGTACTGAAAGACCACCGCCCGGTGTTGCACCGGGCGCATCACGGATACACGTTCAAACACGGGAGTGTGACGACCGAATGGCCACCGACTACGACGCCCCGCGGCGCGACGAGGTCGAGCTTGGCGAGGACAGCCTTGAGGAGCTCAAGGCCCGCCGGGTCGATGCGCAGTCGGGCAGCGTGGACGTGGACGAGATCGAGGTCGCGGAGAGCTTCGAGCTGCCCGGCGCCGATCTCGCCGACGAGGAGCTGACGGTGCGCGTCGTGCCCATGCAGGCCGACGAGTTCCGCTGCTCGCGCTGTTTCCTGGTACACCACCGCAGCCAGCTCGCGTACGAGCGCAACGGCGAGCTGATCTGCCGCGAGTGCGCCTGACCGATCCGGGAAGGTCCCGATGACGCCCCCTGACGCCGCCGGCGATGCCCTGTCCGACACCGTCGCAGCGCTCACCACCGACGATCTCGAACCGGCCCAGCGCCGCAGGCTGCTGGGTCGCGTGGTCGCGGAACTCCGGGCCCGCGGCGTGGCCGACCTGTTCCGGCCGAGAGCGGCGCTGCGCTGGGTAGCCGACGCGTTGGGGGACATCGCACCGCACGTCCCGGTTCGGGACCTCGCGACGCTGCGCCGGCACTACCCCGGGCTCGACCGCGACGCCCTGGCCGAGCGTTTGATCCGCAACGCCGCCCGGGCGACCGCGTCGATCGGCGCTGCCGGCGGGGGTGTCGCGGCGATCGAGTGGGTGGCCACCCCTACGCTGCTTTCGGCGCCGGTCCTGCTCGCGGCGGAGACCGTGGCGGTGGTCGCCATCGAGGTCAAGCTGATCGGCGAGCTGCACGAGGTCTACCGGCAACCAGTCGCGGCTACGGGTGCCCAGCGGGCCGTCGCGCTGCTGCAGGCCTGGTCGCAGCGCCGGGGAATCACCCCCCTCGCGCCGGGTGCCGGGATGGCGGCCGTCCTGGGTACGGCGGCCCGCAAGGAGCTACGCGACCGGCTGCTGCGCCGCTTCGGGCGCAACCTGACGACGCTCGGCCCGCTGTTGACCGGCGCGGCGGTCGCCGGCTGGCTGAACCGCCGGGCCACCCGGGTCGTGGGCGAACACGTGCGCAGGGACCTCGCGGGCCGCGAGCCGGCCGGCCCAGCCGAGCTCACGGCCGGCTAGCGGATCCCGGCGCGGCGGTTTCCCCGTCGCGGGCGGCGAGCAGCGCGGCCGCGAGCCGCTCGGGCGACCGGCTGCTGACCACCCAGAACGGCGTCGGATCCGCCGGGTCGTCGAGCATGACCTGGACCGCCCCTGGGATCCAGGGCCGCTGGATGACGAACGCGAGCGGGTGCGCCGACGGGCCCAGGATCTCGCGGCGCCCGGTCGCGTCCAGGGGTACCGCGTCGGCGACGTGCCGTACCGGCAGCCGGGCATCGTCGACGCGCAGCTCGCCGTTGGTCACCGCGACCCGGATGCGGCCCAGGTACCACATCCCGACCGCGGTCAGCGGCACGATCACCGCGTACGGCACCCAGGCCCGGCTGCCGCCGGCGCCCAGATGCACCTCGGCCGCCAGCAACGCGGCCACCGCCAGCATGGGCAGCCACAGCCACCAGGGGATCGCCAGTCGCTCGCGGTACGGGTGTGCCACAGGCCGAGGGTACGACCCGGACCGGCCGTACACACGGCAGGATGGTGTCCATGGACTCGGTTCCCGTGCCGCTGCGCCTGCTCGACCCCGATCTGCCCCTGCCGGCCTACGTGCACCCCGGCGACGCGGGTGCCGACCTGGTGGCCGCCGAGGACGTGGAGATTCCGCCCGGCGAGCGGGTCCTCGTGCGTACCGGCGTCGCGATCGCCCTGCCGGTCGGCTTCGTCGGGCTCGTGCATCCCCGGTCGGGGCTGGCCGCCCGGCTCGGCGTGACCGTGCTCAACGCGCCCGGTACGGTCGACGCCGGCTACCGCGGCGAGATTCTGGTGAACCTCGTGAACCACGACCGGGTGGCGACCGCGAAAATATCCCGTGGAGACCGCATAGCCCAGCTCGTCGTCCAGCGCGTGGAGCGGGCCACCTTCCAGGTGGTGGACGCGCTGCCCGACTCGGTGCGCGGTACCGGAGGGCACGGCTCGACCGGCGGTCACGGGCAGCTCGCAGAGGAGGAACAGTGATCTTCTCCCGACGGCGCGGCGGACCCGGTCGGCACGCCCGCGCGGCGGACCCGGGCCGGACCGGACCGCGGCACGCGGCGGGAAGGCGCGGTCTTGACGACGATCCGGCCGACCCGGCCGAGCTCGCGGACGACGGCCCGGCGGACCTCGGGCCGGGACCGTACGACATCGCGCAGGCACCGGCCGGCGTCGAGCGGCTCGACCTCGGCAGCCTGCAGATCCCAGCGATCAACGGGGTCGAGGTACGGGTCCAGGCCAGTCCGGAAGGCGTGGTCCAGCAGGTCGTTCTCGTCCACGGCGGCAGTGCGCTGCAGCTGGGCGCGTTCGCGGCGCCGCGCGGCGAGGGCATCTGGGACGAGGTGCGCGCCGAGATCCGCCAGTCGCTGGCGGACCAGGGGGTTACCGCCGAGGACACGGCCGGCGACTACGGGCCGGAGCTGCGGGCGCGGGTACGTACCCCGGATGGCCCGACCGAGCTGCGGTTCATCGGGATCGAGGGACCGCGCTGGCTGGTGCAGGCGATGTACCAGGGCCCCGCGGCCGTCGACCTGACGCTGGCCGGGCCGCTCGCCGAATGCCTGACCGGACTGGTGGTCGACCGCGGGCCGCACGCGATGCCGGTCCGCGACACGCTGCCCCTGCGCCTGCCACGCGAGCTGGCCGAGCAGGCGCAAGCCGCCCAGGAGGCCCGCGCCGGGGAGCCGGCGGCCCCGGACGTACCGCCGGAGATGCCGCCGAACGGCCATCTGCCGGGTGCCGGGCGGCCACCGCGGCGCCGGCCGTCGCCCGGGTCCCGGCGCACCTGATCTGCCGGTACGACGTGGTCCGTCGATGCGCCCGGGCGTACGCTGGCAGGACGGCCGCCGCCTGTACGGCGGCCGAGGAGGTTGATACCGGGCCATGGCGACCGACGAACGCCAGTCCCCGCTGCGCCGGTTCTTCCGCCGGCTGACCGCCTCGGAGGCGGAGCTCGATGCGGAGGAGCTACAGCGGGACAGCACCAAATCCGGCTGCACGCTCGCGGGCAACGTACGCCGGGGCCAGCTGGTTAGCGTCACCGGCCGGCTGCGTACCGTGGTCTACACCCCGCGGACCAACCTGCCCACGCTGGAAGCCGACCTGTACGACGGGAGTGACGTGGTGACGCTCGTGTGGCTCGGCCGGCGGCAGATCGCCGGCATCGAGCCGGGGCGCGCGGTCACGGCCCGCGGCCGGATCGCCATCCGGGATGATCGGAAGGTCATCTACAACCCGTACTACGAGATCGAGCCACCCCGCCAACCATGACGACGAAGGATGCCGCCATGATCAACGAGGCCCCGGCGAGCCCACCCGATCCCGACCGGCTACCCACGTTCTCGGAGCAGGTCGCTGAGCAGCTCGGCGGGTGGCGCGGCCTGCTGGAGTCCAGCATCCCGGTGATCGTGTTCGTGATCGCCAACATCCTCGGTGACCTGCGGCCGGCCATCATCGTGGCGACGGCCGCCGCGGTGGCGATCGCGGTCGGCCGGCTCGTCCAGCGCAGGCCGATCCGGCATGCGCTCAACGGGTTGTTCGGCGTCGGGCTGGGGGCCGCGATCGCCTGGAACACCGGCGAGGAGAAGGACTTCTACCTGCCGGGCATCCTGATCACCGTCGGCTACGGGCTGGCCCTGCTCGGCTCGGTGTTCGTCCGCCAGCCGCTGGTCGGGTGGATCTACTCGGTCGTCGCGGACGGTGGCCGGGCCGAGTGGCGCGGCAACCCGCGCCTGCTGCGCATGTTCGCCTGGCTCACCATCGGGTGGGCGGCGGTGTATCTGACGAAGGCGGCGCTGCAGACCGTGCTCTTCGCGCACAACATGACCACGGCGCTCGGGATCACCCGCATCGTGCTCGGCTTCCCGCCGTACGCGCTGCTGCTCGCCGGCACCATCTGGTCGGTCCGCCGGGCCAGCCGGTACGACCTGACCGCGAGCCCGCCGGTCAGCTGACCGACGGCCGCCTGGTGCGGTCGACGACCTCTCGCCCGAGCATCACGGTCCGCACCTCGTCCTCCGCCTCCGCCGTACATACGAAGACGAGCTCGTCGTGCCCCTCCAGCGGGTCGTCGGGCGTCGGTACGAGCACCCGCTTGCCGCGCACGATGGCGACGAGCGCACAGTCGCGGGGCATCGGTACCTCCCGGATCGGGTGGCCCACGAACGGGGCGCTGCCCGGCAGGGTGATCTCGACGAGATTGGCCTCACCCTGGCGGAACGTCATCAGCCGGACCAGGTCCCCGACCGTCACCGCCTCCTCGACCAGAGCGGCCATCAGCCGGGGCTTGCTCACCGCCACGTCGACGCCCCACTGCTCGGTGAACAGCCACTCGTTCTCGGCCCGGTTCACCCGCGCCACCACCCGGGGCACCGCGAACTCGGTCTTCGCCAGCAGCGAGACGACCAGGTTGACCTTGTCGTCGCCGGTGGCCGCGACGACGACCTCGCAGCTGGCCAGGTCCGCCTCCTGGAGGCTGGCGAGCTCGCACGCGTCGGCCAGGATCCACTCCGCCTCCGGGACCCGCTCCTGGCGCAGCATCGCCGGCTGGCGCTCGATCAACATCACCTGGTGACCGTTGCCGATCAGTTCCTGGGCGATGGAGCGACCCACATTGCCGGCACCGGCGATCGCAACACGCATCTGACCGTCCTCTCTCATGCCGTGGCGGACCTCATGCGGCGGCGGGCTGGGCCACCGCGGCCCTCGTCACCGACGCGACCATCGGGTCCGTCACGAGCATGAAGACCTGGTCCCCATCTTGCAGCGCGGTCGAGGAGGTCGGCAGCGTACCGAGCCCGAACCGCATCAGGAACGCCACTCGGGCCCCAGTGGCCTCCTCCAGCGCCTTCACCGGCCGGCCGGCCCAGTCCTCGTGGAAGGGCACCTCGATCATCGACACCGTGCTGGTCGGGTCGCGCCAGATCTCCAGATGGCCCTCGGGTACGAGATGGCGCAGCATGCGGTCGGCGGTCCACCGTACGGTGGCGACGGTCGGGATGCCCAGCCGCTCGTACACTTCGGCCCGTTTCGGGTCGTAGATGCGGGCCACGACGCGCTGGACGCCGAACGTCTCGCGGGCCAGCCGGGCCGAGATGATGTTGGAGTTGTCCCCGCTGGAGACGGCCGCGAAGGCGTCGGCCTGCTCGATGCCGGCCTGCACCAGGACCTCGCGGTCGAAACCGACGCCGGTGACGGTCAGGCCGGCGAAGTCGGGCCCGAGGCGGCGGAACGCGTCGGAGTTCTGGTCGATCACGGCCACCTCGTGGCCACCGGCCTCCAGGCTGTGGGCGAGGGTGGAGCCCACCCGGCCACATCCCATGATCACGACATGCACGCTGGCCCTCCGGAGCGCGAACGGGTACGCGCCAAGACGGTACCCCGTGTCCACCACCGCGGCTGGCTTGCCCGTGGATCGCGCCGGCCGCCGTACTCTTACCGGTTGTGGCCAGTCCCACCTCTCTGCTGAAGCGGCTCCTGCTCGGCCGCCCGTTCCGGTCCGACCGGCTGCAGCACACGCTGCTGCCCAAACGGATCGCGCTGCCGGTGTTCGCCTCGGACGCGCTGTCCAGCGTGGCGTACGCCCCGGACGAGATCCTGCTCACGATGTCGATAGCCGGCGCGACGGCCTACGTGTACTCGCCCTGGGTCGCGATCGCCGTGGCGGTCGTCATGCTGACCGTCGTGGCCAGCTACCGGCAGAACGTGCACGCGTACCCGTCCGGCGGCGGCGACTACGAGGTGGCCACGGTCAACCTCGGGCCGCGGTTCGGCCTCGGCGTGGGCAGCGCGCTGCTCGTCGACTACGTGCTGACGGTCGCGGTGTCGGTGTCGTCCGGCGTGGCCAACCTGGGCTCGGTCGTGCCGTACGTGGCCGACCACAAGGTCGGCATAGCGGTCGCCGCGGTCGCCCTGCTCACCGCGATGAACCTGCGTGGGCTGCGGGAGTCGGGTACCGCGTTCGCCATCCCGACGTACGGCTTCATGATTGTGATCATCGGCATGATCGCGACCGGGGTCGTGCGGATCTTCGTCCTGGGTGACGACCTGCGGGCGCCCTCCGCCGACCTCGTCATCTCGGCGGAGGAGTCGCACCTGACGAGCTTCGCGTTCGCGTTCCTGATGCTGCGGGCGTTCTCGTCCGGCTGCGCCGCGCTCACCGGCGTCGAGGCCATCTCCAACGGGGTACCGGCGTTCAAGCCGCCCAAGAGCCGCAATGCCGCGACGACCCTGCTGCTGCTCGGCTGCATCGCCATCACCATGCTGCTCGGCATCGTGGCGCTGTCCCGCAAGGTCGGGCTGAAGTTCGTCGAGGACCCGGCCAGGCAGATCGTCTCCGGACCGCCGGGGTACGTGCAGAAGACCGTCACGACGCAGCTCGGTAGCGCGGTGTTCGGCGACGGCTCGGTCCTGCTGTACGTGGTGGCCGCGATGACCGCGCTGATCCTGTTCCTCGCGGCCAACACCGCGTTCAACGGCTTCCCGGTGCTCGGCTCGATCCTGGCCCAGGACCGGTACCTGCCGCGCCAGCTGCACACCCGCGGCGACCGGCTCGCGTTCTCCAACGGGATCGTCTTCCTCGCCCTGTTCGCCGTCGTCCTCATCGTGGCGTTCCAGGCCGAGGTGACCCGGCTGATCCAGCTCTACATCGTGGGTGTGTTCGTCTCGTTCACCATGTCCCAGACCGGCATGGTGCGACACTGGAACCGGCTCCTGCGAACCGAGCGGGACCAGGTCGTCCGGCGACGCATGATGCGGTCCCGGGCCATCAACATGTTCGGCGTCTTGCTCACCGGCGCCGTCCTGGTCATCGTCCTGGTCACCAAGTTCCTGCTCGGCGCCTGGATCGCGATCGTCGCGATGGTCGTCATCTACCTGGTGATGCTGAGCATCCGGCGGCACTACGACCGGGTGGCGGAGGAGCTGGCACCCGCCGAGGACCGGCCCGTCCTGCCCGCGCGCAACCACGCCATCGTGCTGGTGTCCAAGGTGCACCAGCCGACGATGCGGGCGCTCGCGTACGCGCAGGCGACCCGGCCGGACACGCTGACCGCGCTGACCGTGAACGTCGACGACAAGGACACCCGCGCGCTACAGGCGGAGTGGCAGCGGCGCGGCATCCCGGTACCGCTCACCGTCATCGAGTCGCCGTACCGGGAGATCACCCGGCCCATCATCGACTTCGTCAAGTCGGTGCGCCGGGACTCGCCCCGCGACGTGGTCAGCGTGTTCATCCCGGAGTACGTGGTGGGCCGGTGGTGGGAACACCTGCTGCACAACCAGAGCGCGCTGCGCATCAAGACCCGGCTGCTGTTCGAGCCGGGCGTGATGGTGACCAGCGTGCCGTGGCAGCTCGCTTCGACCGACACCAAGGACCTGGCCCGACTCGACCGCGGCCTGGCCCGTGGCCCGGCCCGTGGCCCGCGGTTCGGCAGCCTGGAGTCCAATGTGGACGAACATGAGGAGCTGACGAGCCAGCGGTGACCATCCCAGACCGGCTGGAGCTCACCGTCGGCCCGCCCGCGCACGGTGGCCACTGTGTGTCCCGAGTGGACGGTCGGGTGGTGTTCGTCCGGCACGCGCTGCCTGGCGAGCGGGTCGTGGCCGTGGTCACCCAGGAGCGGCGCGGGTACTGGCGCGCCGATGCGGTCGAGGTGCTCACCGCGTCGGCGGAGCGGGTCGCCCCGCCCTGCCCCTACGCCGGCCCGGGCCCGGCCAGCTGTGGTGGCTGCGACCTGCAGCACGCATCGGTACCTGCCCAGCTGGCCTGGAAGGCCGACGTCGTACGGGACCAGCTGGCCCGGCTGGCCGGCCTGCCCGACGTGCCGGTACGAGTGGACGCCGTGCCCGGCGGACCGCTCGGCTGGCGCTCCCGCGTCCGGTACGCGGTGTCCCCGCTGGGCATGGCCGGCCTGCGGGCACACCGCTCCGCGACGGTCGTACCCGTCGACGAGTGCCTGATCGCGGTCGGGTCCTCGGATGTGCTGTCCCGGTCCTGGCCGCCCGGGTCGTCGGTCGAGGTCGTCGCGTCGTCCGGCGGCGACTCCACGGTCCTGGTCGACGGTTCGCCGGTGTCCGGGCCGCCGCTGGTGCGCGAGCACGCCGGCGGTCGCGAGTGGACGGTCGACGCGGGCGCGTTCTGGCAGGTCCATCCGCGGGCCGCGGACACCCTCGCCGCGGCGGTACGGGAGCTGCTGGCGCCCGAGCCGGGCTGGCCGACCTGGGACCTGTACGGCGGCGCCGGCCTGTTCTCCGCCGTCCTCGCGGACGCGGTGGGTCCACAGGGGACAGTCACGCTGGTCGAGTCCGACCCGCGCGGCGCGGCCGCGGCCCGCCGGAACCTGGCCGACCTGCGGACGGTACGCGTCGTCCACGACCGCGTCGAGCGGGTCCTGTCGCGGCTGCCGCCGCCCGAGGCCGTGGTGCTGGATCCACCGCGTACCGGGGCCGGTGCGGCCGTCGTACGCCGCATCGTGGCCGCCGGACCGCGCGCGGTCGCGTACGTGGCGTGCGATCCGGCCGCGTTCGCCCGGGACGTGGGCACGTTCCGCACGCTCGGGTGGAGGCTGGCGGCGCTGCGGGCGTACGACCTGTTCCCCATGACCCAGCACGTGGAGTGTGTCGGGCTGCTCGTGGGGCCAGCCTGGCGTGGATCCGCCGGCTGTGGACGGGCCGCGGTCGGCGCCGTCAGCGGATTGTGACGGCGAGCTTGCCGGTGGTGAGCTGGGGCGCCGGCGGGCAGCAGCCGGTCCACCACCTGCCGGGCCACCGCGTCGGGCACGGCGGCCAACTCGGTGGCGAACACCCGGGCCCGCGGGAGGTGCTGCGGGGGCAGACCATCGGCGTGCCCGGCTGACGGCGGTCGGCGCGGGTTGTGGCCGACCGGTGGAGATCAGGTGAGCATCGTCATCCTTGACCGGGGCCACGCAGCCGCCCGATAGACTGACCGGTCATGAGCGCAAAAGCAGGTAACCAGGCCAGCGGCCCGCTCCTCGCGTCGATCACCGGCCCAGGGGACCTGCGCGGCCTCACGCCGGAGGCGCTCGACCTGCTCGCGGCGGAGATTCGCGACTTCCTGGTGACCAAGGTCGCCAAGACGGGTGGCCACCTCGGCCCGAATCTCGGCGTGGTGGAGCTGACCCTGGCTCTGCACCGGGTGTTCGACTCGCCGAAGGACCGCATCCTGTTCGACACCGGGCACCAGGCATACGTACACAAGATGGTCACCGGGCGGCAGGGCGGCTTCGACCGGCTGCGCCAGCGCGGCGGGCTCACCGGGTACCCGAACCAGGCCGAGAGCGAGCACGACGTCATCGAGAACTGCCACGCGTCCACCGCACTGTCCTATGCGGACGGTATGGCCAAGGCGCTCGCGCTGCGCGGCGAGAAGCGGCACGTGGTGGCGGTCGTCGGGGACGGCGCGCTGACCGGCGGCATGTGCTGGGAGGCGCTCAACAACATCGCCGCCACGCGCAACCCCCTGGTGATCGTCGTCAACGACAACGGCCGGTCGTACGCGCCGACGATCGGCGGGCTCGCGGACCACCTCGCCACGCTGCGGCTCAACCCGGGCTACGAGAAGGTGCTGGACCTCGTCAAGGACGCGCTGGAGCACACACCGCTCGTCGGCCGGCCGCTCTACGAGGCGCTGCACGCGGTCAAGAAGGGCATCAAGGACGCGGTGGCCCCGCAGGCGATGTTCGAGGACCTCGG
>JAEHDK010000806.1 GCA_016880465.1 Micromonosporaceae bacterium | reverse complement strand
GTCCGAGCGCACGATCAGCGTGCCGGCGGTCAGTAGTATCCGGTCGCGGCGATGAAGCTGTTGCCGTCAAGCACGGGCACCGACCGACTGACGTTCATCTCCGCGGCGATCGCCACATCCTCCGGGTAGCCGTCGCCGATCAGGTCCCTGCCACTCGCGCAGTCAGACAGCAGTTCCGGCAATCGGTCAACGGCATGCCGGTAGGCCGCAGCTGAGGCCGCGGCCTCCGGGGACAGCGGCCCGATGCCCCGGTCGGCCAGGCCAGCGAGGAACGCGCCTGCCCCCCACAGATCCTCCAGCGCTGGCCGCAGCGAGCCGTCGGTCCACCGTTCACCGGCGGCAATGACGGCGACCACCGTATCCCGGGCCGCGCGGAGAAGGCTCGTTGTCCACTCCGCCGCGGCGTCGGCGTTGCGGAGAGACACCCCGATTACGCGCGAGCCGGCGGCGGCGAGGTTCTGGGCGATGGCGGAGCCATTCGGCGACGGCAGCACCAAGCGTTCGATCCCGCTGGATCGACGAATCGTCCCTGGAGACAGGCTGACCTGACCAGGCTCGGTCACCGCGGATCGGGCGACCGCGAGCACCGCCTCGTGGCGTTGTGCGTGGGCGGCGGCGGCGCGATCCCGCCAGCGGTACGGGAAGACCTCAATGCCTTGGTCCACGGCGACGGTAAGCGCGGTGGTGAAGGACAGCACGTCAACCACGGCCACGATCGCCGCTCCCGGGCCGACGGCCTCGGCTCCCAGCTGCCCCCAGTCGAACCGCACACGGAAACCGTTCTGAGCGTATGGGCTGACCATGATCGAATTTTGCTGGCCCGGAGTTGCGCGCTGCAACACGTTTGCGCGGCAGTTCCAGCCCGGCCCCCCGGGACACGGAGGTGGAGCCACCGGTACAGGTCCGGCCGTCGCCGGCGGCCCGGAACGCCAGCATGCCGCCCCCCGGAAGCGTGGCGCGCCGAGGTGGCGTACGCGGACCGGTACGTGGCCGAGGCGCCCGATCTCGACGTCGTCGGCAAGATCCCCGATGCCTGGCGCGGGCCGATGTCGCTGCGCTGGGTGCTGGTGCACCTGGTCGAGGAGTACGCCCGGCACCTCGGCCACGCCGACCTGCTGCGTGAGCAGATCGACGGACGGGTAACGGGGCGGTTGACACGCGGCGGTCGAGTGCGAACACTGACGGCGACAACTGCATCGCACGGCGGTGGGGGAAGTCCGGTCCGATTCCGGCGCTGACCCGCAACGGTAGGCCGGCGACGTCTGCGTGACGCCGTCGGCGAGCCCGATTACCCGCGGCCGTGTTCGCCCCGCTCTGGTCCCGTCGTGGTTCACGGGATGGAGCCCGGGACGACAGCAACCGCTGACCCGGGCTTGGTGGGCTGGGCGGTAGGGCGCGCGTCGGTGCCGGGATCTGTCCGAACCCGCACCGAAAGGCGTACCCCTATGGTCAAGCGTCCGCTCGTCCCAGCCCGTCGGCGCCGCCGGTTCCTGGCCCTGACCACGATCGGTGTCGCGACGGTCGTCTTTGCCGGCACTGCGCCGGCACCGGCCGCGCCACCGGCCGCGCCCGACCGGCCAGCCGCGGCAGCCGGCTGGTTGGCCCGGCAAATGGTCAACGGTGAACGGTTCGAAGCTACCTTCAGCGGCTCGGTCTTTCCGGACCAAGGGTTGACCATCGATGCGGTGTTCGCGTTCGCCGCCGCCGGCGTGTCCGGCGACAACGCGGCCAAGGCGATCGCGTGGCTGGCCAAGCCCGACATCCTCAGCGGCTATCTCGGCGATGGCACCACGGAGGTGTACGCCGGCGCGCACGCGAAGTTGCTCCGCGCCGCGCAGGTGCAGGGCAAGAACCCCGCGTCGTTCGGCGGGGTCGACCTGGTGACCCGGTTGCGGGGGTTGCAGGCGCCGTCGGGCCGGTTCTCCGACAAGTCCGCCTTCGGCGACTTCAGCAACGCGTTCTCCCAGTCGCTGGCCGTCATCGCGCTGGACGGCACCTCCGGCGGGGCACCCGCGGCGGCGGTCGCCTTCCTCGCCGGCAGCCAGTGCCCGGACGGCGGGTTCCCGCTCGACTTCGGCAAGCCGACCTGTACGAGTGAGGTGGACGCCACCTCGCTCGTGACACAGACGCTGCTCGTGGCCGGCGAGCCGGAGACCGCGACCAAGGCGCTGGACTGGTTGGTGAGCAAGCAGCAGCCCGACGGTGGGTTCGGCGGCGCCGGGCCGACCGCCGGTGAGAACGCCAACAGCACCGGTGTCGCCACGCAGGCGCTGCGGGTCGGCGGCCGGAAGGAGGCCGCGGACAAGGGAGTCGCGTTCCTGGCCGGCCTCCAGGTGGGCTGCGACGGCCCGGCCGCCAACCGGGGCGCGGTGGCCTACGACGCCACCGGCTTCGCCGCTGCCACCGCGACGCGGGCGACCGCCCAGGGCATCCTCGGGCTGGCCGGTGTCGGCCTGGCCGACCTCGACGGAACCGGCGAGACGGCGGCCGCGCCGACCCTCGAGTGCGTGACCAGCCCCTCGCCGACCTCGTCGGGTGGCGGCGCGGGCGGAGGGCTGCCGGTGACCGGCGCGCCGGTGGCCGTCACCCCACGATGGCCACCCCGAGCATAGCGGCCGGATTGTCGTGGATGAGGAAGAGCC
>JAEHDK010000805.1 GCA_016880465.1 Micromonosporaceae bacterium | reverse complement strand
CTCGCCGCCCAGCTGGGATCCGCGCAGCCGCCATCCGGCGTGCCGCAGGGCCAGCCCGCGGCCGGGCGTGGGGCCGGCCCGCGGCCCGATTAGGCTTGACGGCCGATGGACACCCGCACCGGTCTGCCCGTCGTCGGGATGGTGGGCGGCGGCCAGCTCGCCCGCATGACGCACCAGGCGGCGATCTCGCTCGGCCAGTCGCTGCGCGTCCTGGCCGCCACACCCGAGGATGGCGCGGCGCTCGTCGCGACCGACGTGCGCATCGGCGACCACACCGATCTGGCCGCGCTGCAAGCGTTCGCCAAGGACTGCGATGTCGTCACGTTCGACCACGAGCACGTGCCGACCGAGCACGTACGAGCGCTCGCGGCCGCCGGTACCGCGGTCTACCCGGGCGCCGACGCGCTGTGCTACGCCCAGGACAAGCGGGCGATGCGGGAGCGGCTCGGCGCGCTCGGGGCGCCGGTACCGCGCTGGGCGCCCGTACCGGCCCCGGCCGAGGTTGCCGCATTCGCCGCCGAGGCCGGCTGGCCAGTCGTACTCAAGGGCATCCGCGGGGGGTACGACGGCCGCGGCGTCTGGCTCGTGTCCACAGTGGACGAGGCGCGGTCCGTTGTGGACAGCGGCATACCGCTGCTGGTCGAGGAGCGGGTGCCGTTGCGCCGGGAGCTGGCCGTGCAGGTGGCCCGCTCGCCGTTCGGCCAGGTCGCGGTGTACCCGGTCGTGCAGACCGTCCAGCAGGCCGGCATCTGCGTCGAGGTGCTCGCGCCCGCGCCCGGTCTGCCCGCGGACCTCGCCGTCGAGGCCCAGGAGCTGGCGGTCCGGATCGCGAGCGCGCTGGACGTCGTGGGCCTGCTGGCGGTGGAGCTGTTCGAGACCGACGCCGGGTTGGTCGTCAACGAGCTGGCCATGCGGCCGCACAACGCCGGGCATTGGACGATCGAGGGCGCCCGTACGTCGCAGTTCGAGCAGCACCTGCGTGCGGTCCTGGACTATCCGCTCGGCGCGACCGAGCCGACCGCGCCGGCCGTGGCCATGGCCAACGTGCTCGGCGGACCCGCCGGCGGGATGTCGCTGGACGAGCGGCTGCATCACCTGTTCGCCGCGGACCCCGGGGCCCGCGTACACCTCTACGGCAAGCAGGTCCGGCCCGGCCGCAAGATCGGTCACGTGACCGTGCCGGGCGCGGATCTGGCCGACGTACGGCGCCGCGCCCGGCGGGCGGCCCGGTGGCTCCGGGAGGGCACATGACGACGGTCGGCGTGATCATGGGAAGCGACTCGGACTGGCCGACCATGCGCGCCGCGACGCAGGCGCTGGCCGAGTTCGACGTCGCGTACGAGGTGCGGGTCGTCTCGGCGCACCGTACGCCCCGCGCGATGCTGGACTACGCGGCGACGGCCGCCGGCCGCGGGCTCGGCGTGCTCATCGCGGGGGCCGGCGGCGCGGCGCACCTGCCGGGCATGGTGGCCTCGGCCACCCCGCTGCCGGTCATCGGGGTACCGGTGCCGCTGCGCCACCTCGACGGCCTCGACTCGCTGCTCTCGATCGTGCAGATGCCGGCCGGGGTACCGGTCGCGACGGTCTCGATCGGCGGCGCGCGGAACGCCGGGCTGCTCGCGGTGCGCATCCTGGGCGCGACGGACCCGGCGCTGCGCGCCCGGATGGTCGAGTTCCAGCGCGGTCTGGAGGCGCTCGTGGCGGCCAAGGACGCCGACCTGCACGCCCGTATCGAGGCCGGGGAGACGCTCAGCGCATCCGGATGATCGCGCCCCGCAGCCGTTGCAGGTCGCGGCGGCGGCGCTCGTACTGGCCGCCGACCACGAGCAGCAGGATGCCGATCGGTATGAAGATCAACCAGACGCTGACCTGGAACAGCTCGTGCAGGGCGGCGATCGTGGTGACGATCCCGCCGATGACGACCGGGGCCCGCTGGCGGCGTACCGAGCCGGCGATCAACGTACCGACCGCGGCCAGCAAGAGCACGATGCGCCGGGGTGCACCGGTGTCGGTCACCAGGACGATCGCGAGCGTCGGTACGAAGGCCGCGACCAGGGCCGGCCCGTACGCCGCCCAGCTGCCGAGCTCCGGGTGATGGCGTAGCTCGACGATGCCCACCAGCAGCGCGAGCGCGGCGAAGGCCAGCGTGTACGCCTCCGGCAGGGCCACGGCCGCGATCCGCATGAGCAGCCACCAGGCGACGAGCTCGCAGCCCACGGCCGACCAGAGCAGCGTGCGGCGTTGCCGCGTGCCGTGGCTCGGCTGGACCGCGACGACGCCGAGTACCGCGCCGGTCGCCGCCAGCAGGGCCGCGAGGTGGGGCAGCGAGCTGGCGGCGAGCACCAGCGACAGCAGCGCGCCGGCGTACCCGGTCCACTCCAGCGCCGCCGCCTCGCCACGCCCCTCCGGCCGGCGCAGCCGGGGCAGGGTGGCGGCCGTGATGATCGTCAACGTGGCGACCGTCAGCACCCCGAACGCGGACCACGGCCCGGGCAGGCCGAGCGCCAACCCGGCCACGTACGCGAACAGGTGGGCGGAGCTGGCCGCGAACGCCCAGCCGAGCCAGCGGGCGGTCGGCGTACGCCCGAGCAGGGCCGCGGTGAGGCCGACCCCGACGGCGCCGGCGAGCGTACCGAGGGTGAGCGACCTCGTAGCCAGGCTGCCGGCCAGGCCGGCGCTGCCGCCGGCGAGCCCGATCCCGAGCACGAGCCACCGGGTGATGCGCAGCGGCCGGGCCGCGGTGGTGTCGGGTGGTCGCGGGCTGATCGCGACGCCGAGCATCGCGATCGTGAACACGGCCAGGGCGGCACCCGTACCGGCGGGCCACCCGGCGCCCAGGCCGGCCGGCGTGATCAACAAGGTGATCGCGATGCCCGGCACCACGACGGGTACGACCTGGGCCACGAGCTCGTCCCGGGACAGCCGCGCCTCGGCCCGCCCGCCGAAGCCGACCGCGGCCAGCCCACCGGCGAGGGTGAGGACGAGCGCGGCGAGCACGGTCGTCCGGTCCGCCACCCCGGTCCAGTCGACGTCGGCGGCGTCCGGCCCCTGCCACACGTGCCGCAGCGTGGCCTGCGGCGCCAGCAGCGCCGCGTACAGTGCCGGCCCGATGCTGGCCAGGGCCAGCAGGGTAGGCGCCGCGGTGGCGGCGAGCAGGCCCGGGGTGAGTACGCCCGAACCGTCGCCGGCCGGGCGTACCCCCGCGGGCGTACGCCCGAGGCCGAGCCGGAGCCAGGCCCGGGGCGG
>JAEHDK010000804.1 GCA_016880465.1 Micromonosporaceae bacterium | reverse complement strand
GCGTATCGGCTGACGCCCGCCAGACCCGTGGTCTTGGCCGGGAGGGGTGCGGTTAACCGCACCCCTCCCGGCCAAGACCACGGGTCTGGCGGGCGTCAGCCGATACGCACCGTGACCGGCATAAGCGGGCTCTTTATCGATCACCATGAGATTGCAGTATCGCCTTCTACCGGCTTCGCGTTGCGCCCTCGGGTCACCGGGAGCAAGAAGCCGCAGGCCACAGCCTTGGCGCAGCGGTTCGTATGCTGTAACCCACGGCCCACCATCGGGCATTCGCACAATAATGTCCGAATTCCGTGCTGGGCTCGATCGGGCAACCGCTCATGACTTTCGCCGCTGACCTGCAGGTTCAGCCGATCGGGACGGTGTTCGCGCGGTGTTGCACCAGGTGTTCGCGCCACCATGATCCGGGTGTCGGGGCGCTAGGATGAGGCGAGCAACCGCAGCGGACGTGTAGCAGGTCGGTGTACGACCAGGTCGCCCGCGTGGCCGCGCGGATCGCCGCGATCAAGCAGACGAGCATGGTTGTGCGTCGGTCGATGTCACTCGCGCTCGATCCTTCGCAGCCCGCGCGTGGGCGTCCACCACTCGATGACGTGCATCGTGGCCGCATGGTTGAGGTGGGTGCGCACAACGTCGGCGATGTCCGCGTGGAAGCGGTTGCCGTCTGGCCCTCCGGCGATTGGTCCGGCAGTTATCGCCCGGCCGGAGATCTTCGCCTCGCCCGGCCATTGCGCCTCGGCGCCCTTGACCGGATCGACCGTGGCACTGTGCAGGGCGAACCGCGGATCCCGACGGAGATCCGCGCCCTTGCGCGCGTTCGGCATCGAGCCAAAAACGGGTTCACCGTCCTCGAACACCGTCTCGATCCCCGAGATTCGCGGCGACCCGTCGGCTCGCACGGTGGCGATGGTCTTGTGCCTGTGAGCATCGAACAGGGCGCGTACGCGCTGCGCGAACTCCGGCTCTGCCCGTTCGACGTCCTGCCATGCCGTCATACGCACATGGTCACACGCGCTGACGCTGAGCGCCCACGATCGAAACCCCGCGCGCAGCGGCGGCCGACCCCGGTGCGCCCTGCCGATGCATTCCGCAACCTGTCGCGCCAGCGACGGGTCTCGCTTCGTCCGAACTTCGAATGCCAGGTCGCGAGTCAAGCGACCGGGAGCGCATTATCGTTGCCGCAAACTGGACATGTAGGTCGCAACAGTGAGAGACATGGCGGTCGGGGACGACCATTGCGACAATCCCCTGACCTGACGCCAGGAGGCTGTAGCCGGGTCGGGACCGCGATGGGGGGCGGAAAACCTCCAGGTGGAGTCGGATGGTTTCCGGCTTCCGACCGCCCGACGGCGTTGCCTAGCGTTGATCGTGTGATCGAACTACGTGAGCTGACGAAACGCTACGGCGACCGGGTCGCCGTCGACGGGCTGAGCGTCCGGGTTCAGCCGGGGGTGGTGACCGGCTTCCTCGGCCCGAACGGATCCGGCAAGTCGACGACGATGCGGATGATCCTCGGCCTGGATGCCCCGGACCATGGCCAGGCACTGATCGGCGGCGTCCGGTACCCGGACCTGAGCTGGCCGTTGAAGACGGTCGGCGCGCTCCTCGATGCCGGGGCGTTCCATCCCGGCCGCAGCGCCCGTGCGCACCTGGCCGCCTTGGCCGCGAGCAACGACATCCCCGGTCCCCGGGTCGAGCAGGTGCTGCGCATCGTCGGTTTGTCCGACGCGGCAACGCGGCGTGCCGGTACGTACTCGCTCGGCATGCGCCAGCGGCTCGGCGTCGCTGTGGCCCTGCTCGGCGACCCGGGCGTCCTCCTGCTCGACGAGCCGGTCAACGGACTGGATCCGGAGGGCATCCGCTGGATCCGGGACCTGCTGCGCGGACTCGCCGCCGAAGGCCGGACGGTGTTTGTGTCCAGCCACCTGATCGCCGAGATGGCGCTGACCGCGGACCGGCTGGTGGTCATCGGCCGCGGCCGGCTGCTGGTCGAGACGACCGTCGCCGAACTCGCGGCCGGCGACGACAGCCTGGAGGACGCGTTCTTCCGGCTCACCTCGCAGGCCACCGACTATCGCGGAGTGGGAGCGTCATGAACGGGTACGGATTCCGGCACGCGGCCCGGATGGAGCGGATCAAGCTACGTAGCGTCCGGTCGACGTGGTGGCTGGCGATCGCGGCGGTGGTCTCGATGGCCGCGGCCGGGGCCGGGGTGGGACTCGGGTACCGATCGCACACCCCGGTGGCCACCGCCGCCCAGATCCTGAACAACAGCCTCGGCGGCGCCATTGTGGCCCAGCTGCTCCTCGGAGCGCTCGGGGTCCTGGTGGTGACCGGCGAGTACGGCACCGGGATGATCCGCTCGACGTTCGCCGCCGTCCCGCGGCGTCGGATCGTCTTGGCCGCGAAGGTCGCCGTGTGCGGCGGCGCGGCTCTCACCGTCGGCCTGGTCGCGAGCTTCGCCGGCTATCTGAGCGGGCAGCTCGCGATCCGCGGTACCGCCATCCCGGCCGCCTCCCTCGGGGACCCGGCGATCCTGCGCGCGGTCGTGCTGACCGGCGTGTATCTGGGCGCCACCGCGCTGATCGGGGTCGGTATCGGGACGATCGTGCGGCATTCGGGCGCCGCGATCGGCACGCTGTTCGGTCTGATGTTCGTCCCGATGATCGCGGCCGGCCTTTTCGGCGAGAGCGGAATCGCGGTCGGCCGCTTCGTCCCGCTGCTGATGCTGCTCAACTCGATCGCGGTGACCTCGCCCATACCCGGGCTGTTCGCCGGCTGGATCAGCGTGCTGCTGATGTGCGGGTACGCGGCGGTGGCGATCCTGTGCGGCGGGGTGCTGCTCCGCTATCGCGACTCGTGACCAGCGACAATGGGCTGATGACCGCGCTGCGCGCTCCGTTCACCATACTGGCCCTGCGCCGGGCGGTGTTCTGCGTCGTCGGGGTGGTCAGTGCGGCCGCGATCCTGACCGTACCGGCGATCGTGCCGGCCCTGGGCGTCCTCATCCTCTGGGCGTCCGGGGCCATGTCCCACCGGCCCGCACCGGTCGTCGCACCGGTGTTCCTGGTCTTGTTCCCGCTCACCATCGCGCTTCTGGTCGTGCTGGCCGCCCCGATCGGGCGCGCGATGGGAGCCGTGCATCGCTCACTCGCGGACCGGCTGCTCGACGTGCACGTGGACGCCCCGCCGCCCCGGCGGCTCTCGAAGCGGATCAGCGCCGTGGTCTCCGACGGGCCGGGCTGGCGCGCCGTCGGGTACGGCCTGCTCAAGGTGCCACTGGCCATCCCCGAGGGCTATGGCGCGTTCTGCTACGTGTTCGGCCTGGTCAACCTCAGCTACCCGGTGTGGTGGCCGCTGTTTCGCAACCACCCGGCCGGAACGCGCCTCGGGCCGGTGTGGGCGCTGACGCCGTTCGGCACTATCGGTGCGCGGACGTTCGCCGGAACGTTCCTCATCGCCGCGGCCGGCCTCGCCATGCTGCTGGTCGCACCGTGGTTGATGCGAGCCGGTACGACACTGGACCTTGCCGCGATGCGACGGCTGCTCGGTCCGCGCCGGCTCGCCGAGCGGGTACGCGAACTGCAGGTCAGCCGGGCCCGCGCGATCGACGACGCGGCCGCGATGATGCGCAGGCTGGAACGGGACCTGCACGACGGCGCGCAGATCCGGCTGGCCACGCTGGCGATGAACCTCGGCATGGCGACCGAGAAGCTCGGTGTCGACGGCCCGCCACCTGACCTCGCACAGGCCCGCGAACTGGTCGCGCTCGCCCACCGCGGAGCGAAGGATGCCCTCGCCGACCTGCGCGACCTGGTGCGCGGGATCCACCCGCCGGTCCTCGACAACGGTCTCGGCGACGCGCTGGCGACGCTCGCGACGAGCAGCGCCATCCCGGTCGCGGTGAACGTCGAACTGCCCGACCGCCCGGCGCCTGCGATCGAGACCATCGCTTACTTCTGCGCCTCCGAGTTGCTCGCGAACGCGGCCAAACACAGCCAGGCGACCCGTATCGGGCTCGGCGTCGTCCGATCCGGCGAGCGCCTGATGCTGACCGTCACCGACGACGGCATCGGCGGGGCGAACCCGGACGGTCCCGGCCTGTCCGGCCTGGCCCGCCGCATCGCCGTCGTGGACGGCCGGATGCGCGTACACAGTCCGGCCGGCGGTCCGACCCGGGTCGAGATCGAGCTGCCCACACACGTGTGAACGGAGGCGACGACATGCGGGTGGTGATCGCGGAGGATGCCGCGATGATGCGCGAAGGGCTGGTCCGGCTGCTCACCGACCGCGGTTTCGAGGTGTGCGCGGCGGTGGCCGACGCGGATGCGTTGCAGTCCGCGATTGCCGCCGTCGTACCGGATGTAGCCATCATCGACATCCGGATGCCGCCGACGCACACCGACGAGGGACTGCGCGCCGCGATCGACATCCGACGCGACCATCCCGACGTCGGTGTGCTGGTGTTCTCGCAGTACGTGGAGACCCGCTACGCGACCCGCCTGCTCGCCGATCGGCCGACCGGCGTCGGATACCTGCTCAAGGACCGCGTCGCCGACGTCGCCGATTTCGTGGACGCGTTAACCCGGGTGGCATCCGGTGGCACCGCACTAGATCCGGAGGTAGTCGGCCACCTGATGCGGGCCGGGCAGGACCCGGCCGGGCTGGCGTCGCTGACCCCGCGGGAGCGTGAGGTGCTTTCGCTGATGGCCGAGGGACGATCCAACGCCGGGATCGCGGCGGCTCTTGTCATCACCCCCGGAGTCGTGGAGAAGCACGTGGCGAACATCTTCGCGAAACTCGGTTTGCCGTCCTCAGATAGCGACAACCGCCGGGTCCTGGCCGTCCTCCGCCACGTCAGCGGCTGATGTCACGCGATGCTGTTGTCTTTACGTGACGATGGTGTGGTTGGCAGCCGGGGTGGAGTCGACGGCGGAGCAGCGTGCCAACCGGCGGCCAGAGCCAAGGCTCTGTTTACCGATACGTCCGGAAAGCCAAGTCCCCGCTGAGCTGCTGAAAGTTGCCCACACAAACCCGAGTAGTCGCACATGTGTACGTGCGGCCCCGTCAAGCCATGTTGGGGTCCCCACTGGTGGCCCTCGAAAGTCCCCACCGGTGGTCATGGTGTGGTGTCACCTCCTGTGCTGGTTGTAATGGTTCGTCCTGTCGGGAGTCGGTCTTCTCGGTCGGGCAGTCTGCGACCGGGCGGAGCGAGGCTTGCCCCTTGCGCTGGTCCGAGGTTCGGGGTACGCCCTTGGGGTGGCCGGCCGGGAAGACCGGGGTCTTCGAGGAAGGGCTGGGGTGCGGGGCGAAGCCCCGCTCGTGTCATGAGCTCATGTGGTGCTGCCCCTGGTGCGGGTCTTGGCCTCGCGCATGCGGAACGACTCGCCTTCGGTGACCACGACGCTGGCGTGGTGCAGCAGCCGGTCGAGCAGGCTGGCGGCGGTGACGTGCTCGGGCAGGAACCGACCCCACTGTTCGAACGGCCAATGTGAGGCCACGCCCAAGGCGCGGCGTTCGTAGGCGGCCGCGACGAACCGGAACAGCAGTTGGATGCCGGTGTCATCGAGCGTGGCGAATCCGACTTCGTCCACAATGCTCAGGTCGCCGTGAAGATCTTCAACCCCTTGTTCGGCCCCTCCGTCACCGTGCCGTAGTCAATGAGCAGATGCTGCCCAATCTCCGGCGTCCACGGCCGGTACACCCGCCGCATCCGCCCCCACCGCCTTCTGCACCGCCACCACACGGCGAAACGTCCGCGCCGACCGGTGTACCCGGCCGCACGCGCGATCGGCAACAACCGCTTCGCGGTGATCTTCCCGTCCGTCGACCGGACCTTCCCGAAGATCAAATGTGTGAAATCGTCAGCCAGACCCCGGGCCCGGCGCACGGCGCCCCGCCCGCTGCCCAGCCTCCCGCCGGGGCCAGCACCCGCTTGACCGTCTTGTGGGTTGTGCCACACAAGGCCGCCGCAGCACGCAGGCTGCCCGTCTCCTCGTAGGTGTTGATGATGTCCAACTCTTGCCTCGCAGTCTTCAATAGAGGTCATCCTTCGGGGCCAGGGCGGCGTCAAAGTCATGGGGCCGCAGCCGGTCGATGGCTGCCCG
>JAEHDK010000803.1 GCA_016880465.1 Micromonosporaceae bacterium | reverse complement strand
GCCGCGCCGGTGTCCAGGAGTGCCCGAGCCGCCGACGAACCGGCCACCCCGGCTCCGGCGACCAGGACACGGCGCCGCTCGGTCAACTCATCACCCGGAGGAAGTCGCCGTAGAACAGGCCGACGCCGACGGTCACCCCGATCCCGGCGATGATCCAGAACCGGATGACGATGTTCACCTCGCTCCACCCGGCCAGCTCGAAATGGTGCTGGAGCGGCGACATGCGGAACACCCGCCGGCCGGTCGACCGGAACGAGATCACCTGGATCACCACCGACATCGCGATGATGACGAACAGCAGCCCGATGACCGGCAGCAGCAGCACGGTACGGGTCGCCATCGCCAGGCCGGCGATCAGGCCGCCGAGCGCCATCGAACCGGTGTCCCCCATGAAGATCCGGGCTGGTGCCGCGTTCCACCAGAGGAAGCCGAGACAGGCGCCGGCCGCGCCGGCGGCGATCAACGCGATCTCCAGCGGGTCCCGGACCGCATAGCAGTAGCTGAACCCGACGCTGCGGACGTAGTCGGTGTCCGCGCACCAGTGGCGGTACTGCCAGAAGGCCATGAGCAGGTACGCGCCGAGCACCATGATCGAGGCGCCGGTGGCGAGCCCGTCCAGCCCGTCGGTCAGGTTCACGCCGTTGGTCGTGGACATCACGACGGCGATGAACAGCACGACCGCGCCGACCTTGCCCAGGTCGAGCCAGTTGATATCGCGGACGAAGGAGACGGTGGTGCTGCCGACCGTCTCCCCGTTGGTGCTCGGGAAGTACAGCGCCACGAACCCGAACACCCCGCCGACCAGCAGCTGGCCGACGAGCTTGCCGCGCTTGTTGAGCCCGAGGCTGTTGCGCTTGCGCACCTTGAGGAAGTCGTCGACAAAACCGACCAGCCCGCTGAAGACGAGCAGGCCGAGCAGGACCAGGGCGGTGACCGTCGGACCGACCTGGGCGATCTGCCGTTCCGGCAGGCCGGTGAGTACGAGGTGCCCGGCGGCGTACGCGACCAGGGTGCCGAGGATGAACACCACGCCACCCATCGTCGGCGTACCGCGCTTGACGTGGTGTCCGGCGGGTCCGTCCGCGCGGATGGGCTGGCCCGCCTTGAGCCGGGTGAAGGCCTTGATCGCGAGAGGGGTACCGAAGAGGGCGACGAGGAACGCCACGGCCGCCGCGATGATGACCGACCTCACGCCGGCGACACCTCCCCCTGGCGCAGCGCGCCGGCATCCCCGTCCGATAAGTTGTCCCGCGCTGGGTCGGGCGCGCGGAGCGCGTCCGCGACATCCCAGGTACGGTACCGGGAGCCCTTCACCAGCACCACGTCGCCGCGGCGCAGGTCCGCGCGCAGGGCCGCGATCGCCGCCTGTTGATCGGTCGCGAGCACCGACTCTCCTCTCCACGTCGCCACCGTGGCCGCGCCGTCACGGATCGGCCCGGCCGCCGCGCCGACGGCGATCAGGCGGTCGACGCCCAGCTCCGCGGCCAGCCGCCCGACCTGTTCGTGCCCGGCCCGCTCATACTCACCCAGCTCGGCAAGGTAGCCGAGGACGGCGATGGTCCGCCGACCCTGGCCCAGGACCGCCAGCGCCCGCAGCGCGGCGGAGACCGACGCGGGGTTGGCGTTGTACGAGTCGTCGATCACGGTGACACCGTCGGGCCGGTCGAAGACATCCATCCTTCGGCCGGAGCCGGGCCGCAGGTCGGCGAGCGCCGCGGCCAGGGTAGGCAGGTCCAGCCCCAGCTCGCCGGCGACCGCCGCGGCGGCCAGCGTGTTGGCCACCTGATGGCGCCCGGCCAGGCCCAGCGTCACCGGTGCGCGACCCGCCGGCGTGACCAGGGTGTACGACGGCCGACCGCGGGCGTCCAGCGTGACGTCTTCGGCGCGTACGGTCGCGTCCGGCGCCTCGCCGGCGAGCACGACCCGGGCCGCGGTACGCGCCGCCATCGCCCGTACCCGGTCGTCGTCCGCGTTGAGCACCGCGATACCGGTGGGCGGAAGCGCCTCGACCAGCTCGCCCTTGGCCGCGGCGATCGCCTCGACCGAGCCGAACTCGCCGAGGTGGGCGACGCCGACGTTGAGGACGACGCCGATGTCCGGCCGGGCGATCTCGCACAGGTAGCGCAGGTGCCCCGCACCGCGCGCGCCCATCTCCAGCACCAGGAACCGGGTGCCCTCGTCGGCGCGCAGGACCGTGTACGGGTAGCCCAGCTCGTTGTTCAGCGAACCGGCGGGCGCGATCGTCGGGCCGAGCCGGGCGAGCAGGTGGGCGATCAGGTCCTTGGTCGTCGTCTTGCCGGACGAGCCGGTCAGCCCGACCACCCTCACCTGTGCCAGCCGGGCCAGGACGGCACCGGCGAGCCGACCCATGGCCGGCAGCGGGTCGGCGACGACCACCATCGGTACGCCGGGCAGCGGCCGGGTGCCGAGCACCGCGACGGCACCGGCCGTACGCGCCGCGCCGGCGAACCCGTGTCCGTCTACTGTGGACCCATCGAACGCGACGAACAGCCCGCCCGGGCCCACCTTGCGGGAGTCGAACTCGACGGCGCCGGTGACCGGTACCCCCGGATCCGCCTCGACCAGGGTGCCCTCGACGGCGGCGGCGATCTCGGCGAGCGTCATGGGGATCATGTCGGCACCACCCCGAACCGGGCGCGCAGCGCCGCGGCCAACTCCACCCGGTCGTCGAACGGATGGATCTCGCCGGCCACCTCCTGGCCGCGCTCGTGGCCCTTGCCGAGCACCGCGACCACATCGCCCGGCTCGGCCCGCCGGACCGCCTCCGCGATGGCGGCCCGCCGGCCGGCGACCTCGACCGCAGCCGGGGCGCCGGACAGCACGTCGGCCCGGATCGCGGCCGGATCCTCGGCGCGCGGGTTGTCGTCGGTCACCACGACGAGGTCGGCGCCCTGCGCGGCCGCTGCGCCCATCAGCGGGCGCTTGCCGCGGTCCCGGTCTCCCCCGGCACCGAGTACGCAGATCAGCCGGCCCGCGGCGATCTCCCGCAGGGCGCGCAGCACCGCGACGATGGCGTCGGGCTTGTGCGCGTAATCCACGACGCCGATCACCGGGCCCGGGGCGGCCACCCGTTCGAGGCGACCGGGTACGCCCGGGCAGGCCGCAATCCCTTTCGCCGCCACGCCTGGATCGATCCCGAGCGCGGTGAGGCAGGCGAGGGCCAGCAGCGCGTTGGCGACGTTGTGCCGACCGGGCAGCGCGACGCCGCAGTCGACCGCGAGCCCGGCCGGACCGTACGCCGTGAACCGCTGGGCGTACCCGTCGTCCAGGACGTCGACGGCGCGCCACGTCGCGCCCT
>JAEHDK010000113.1 GCA_016880465.1 Micromonosporaceae bacterium | reverse complement strand
ATCTGTTCGACGGCTCGCACGTCGTCGAGGCGCTTGTGGCATCCATTGTGGACGGTGCGCAACGCGAGCTGGCTGCCGTGGCCGAGCTCGGCGGGGTCGTGGCGGCCGTGGAGTCGGGGTACCTCAAGAGCGCGCTGGTGGCCTCGCTGGCCGAGCGGCGCCGGCGGCTGGAGTCCGGTGCGGATGTCGTCGTGGGTGTCAACCGATTCACCGAGAGCGAGGACTCGCCGGTCCTCGCCGCTGGTACGGAGGCGGTCGTACGGGTCGACCCGGCCGCCGAGCGGGCCGCCGTGGCAGCCCTGCGGCAGTGGCGCGCGGGCCGCGATCCGGCCGCGGTGGCCCGGGCGCTGGACCGGCTGGGCGCCGATGCCGCCGACCCGGGTACGAACCTGATGCCGGCCACGCTCGCCTGCGCCGAGGCCGGAGTGACGACCGGCGAATGGGCCGGCGCGCTGCGCGCGGTGTTCGGCGAGTACCGCGCCCCGACCGGGCTCAACGCGGGCGGTCCGGTGGCGGGCAGCGCGTCCGGCACGGCCGACCCCACGCTGGCCGCGGTACGTGCCCGCGCCCGGCAGACCGCGGCGGCGCTCGGCTCGCGGGCGCTGCGCATGCTCGTCGGCAAGCCCGGGCTCGACGGGCACTCGAACGGCGCCGAGCAGATCGCGGTGCGGGCCCGGGACGCCGGGTTCGAGGTGGTGTACCAGGGCATCAGGTTGACTCCGGCGCAGATCGTGGCGGCCGCCGTGGCGGAGGACGTCGACCTGGTCGGGCTCTCCGTACTGTCCGGCTCGCACCTCGCCGCCGTGCCGGCCGTGCTCGCCGGGCTGCGGGCGGCCGGGACCGAGGTACCCGTCGTCGTGGGCGGGATCATCCCGGCCCAGGATGCGGCCGCTCTCCGGGCGGCCGGCGTGGCGCGCGTGTTCACCCCGAAGGACTTCGCCCTTACCTCCATTGTGGACGAACTCGTCACCGTGGTGCGCGAGGCGCACGCGCTACCCGCGGGCTAGGCTCCCGGCCGCTGGTAACCGTACGGCGGCGGTCCGTACTGCTCGTACGCCGCGGCCGCCCGGCGTTGCGCCCGCCGCCGCGCCCGGCGCCGCAGGAGCGCCCAGAAGGCCAGCACGAACGCGGCCAGGAAGCCGATCACCAGGAACGGGATGACGATCGCGACGACCGAGAGCACCGCGCTCGTCACGTCCTCGACCGTACTGACGATTGGGGCCCCGACGCCCAGC
The DNA here is from genome assembly GCA_016880465.1 of Micromonosporaceae bacterium. Classification (GTDB taxonomy): domain Bacteria; phylum Actinomycetota; class Actinomycetes; order Mycobacteriales; family Micromonosporaceae; genus EFPC-2. Next base: position 10,514 of record JAEHDK010000113.1, on the reverse strand, counting down.
GTGAACGTGTTGATCACCGGACGGGCCAGCGCCTTGCCCACGTGCACGACGAACGAGATGCCGACGCCCAGCACGATGGGCAGCCATTGGTGACCGGCGAAGAAGCCGCTCGGGTCGCTGACCGTCACGGTCGTGGCCGACGTACCCGCGCCGAACGCCAGCCCACCCGCCGTCGGCCGGACGACGGTCTGCAGCGTGTCGTTGACCGTGTCGACCACCGGGATCTTGTAGGCCACGACCTCGATGGCGAGCAGTACGGCGAGAATCGCGACGACCCAGCCGTTCGCCATCCACTGCCAGCTGCTGGGCAGCGTGATGACGCTGGTGTACCTGGCCAGCAGGCCGATCGCGAGCAACGGAAGGTACGCGTTGAGCCCGGCCGACGCGGCCAGCCCGGCACCGGTGAGCAGTTCGAGCACGGACCCAGCATGCCATCCCGGCGCCCGTTGCCGGGCGGACACGTACGCGCGTCCGCTGGTCGCAGGGATACGATGCTGCGGTGCGGTTGGTCATTGCCCGGTGCTCGGTCGACTACCTCGGTCGGCTGACCGCCCACCTACCCCTGGCCACCCGGCTGGTGATGGTGAAGGCCGACGGCTCGGTGTCGATCCACGCCGACGACCGCGCGTACAAGCCGCTCAACTGGATGAGTCCGCCGTGCCGCATCGAGGAGGCGCCGGGGGTCTGGCGGGTCGTCAACAAGGCCGGCGAGGAGCTGCGGATCACCCTCGATGAGGTGTTCGCCGATACCTCGCACGACCTGGGCGTGGACCCGGGGCTGGTGAAGGACGGCGTCGAGGCGCACCTGCAGGAACTGCTGGGCGCCACCCCGTCGCTGCTCGGCGAGAACCTGACCCTGGTCCGCCGCGAGTACCCGACCGCGATCGGACCGGTCGACCTGCTCTGCCGCTCGGACACCGGCACCGTCGCGGTCGAGGTCAAGCGGCGCGGCGAGATCGACGGGGTCGAGCAGCTGTCCCGGTACCTTGAGCTGCTCGGCCGCGATCCGTTGCTGGCGCCGGTGACGGGCATCTTCGCTGCCCAGGAGATCAAGCCGCAGGCACGGGTCCTGGCGCAGGACCGGGGGATCCGGTGCGTGCAGCTCGACTACGACGCCATGCGCGGCGTCGAGCGCGATGAGCTGACACTCTTCTAGTTGACCGGGAACCGCTTGCCCGGGAACCGCTTGCCCGGGAACCACTTGACCGGGAACCACTTGACCGGGAACCACGGCCGCCACCGACATAGCCACGAGGCGGGTCCGGTGCCGGTCGCCGCGGGCGCGCGGACTCGGGCGGGAGCGGCGACCCGCACGTGCCGGCGCATGTCGGCGTCGAGCGCGAGCAACCGGTCGGTCAGCTGGTGCAGGACGATCGCGCGCCGCTGGCGCCCGCGCAACTGGCGGGCCGGCCTCGTACGGTAGCGCCGCCAACTGCTCACCGCGATGCGGTAGGCGACGGTCCGGACCCGGCTCGCGGGGTCCGGGGACTACCTCGCGCGGCCGCGCAGCAGCTTGACGGTGCGGACGATCTGCCGTACCTGGCTCGGGGTCCGGTCGAACGTCATCACCGGCAGCAGCGACCGCATGCGCCGCCTGGTGACCGCCTTGGGCCGGGAGAACTCGCGCAGTCCGTCGTCGCCGTGGATGCGCCCGAAGCCGGAGTCGCCGACGCCGCCGAACGGCAGGCTCGGCACCCCGGCGAAGGCGAGCGTCGCGTTGATCGACGTCATGCCGGACCGCATCCGCCGCGCCGTGGCCATCGCGTTGCGCTTGCCGAACACCGCTCCGCCCAGGCCGTACGAAACGGCATTGGCGAGCCGCACCGCCTCGTCCACAGTGGAGACCCGCCGGACGGTGAGGGTGGGGCCGAACGTCTCCTCGCACACCGCCGCCGAATCCTCGGGGATGTCGACCAGGATCGTCGGCTGTACGTACGGCGGCTGGACCGCCGCCGGACCGCCGAGCACGGCGCGACCGCCCCGGGCCACGGCCTCGTCGATGTGCCGGCGGATCGTGTCGAGCTGGCCGGGCGTCGTGATCGGGCCGAGGTCGGCACCGGCGCCAGCGCCGACCGTCAGCCGCTCTGCCCGGGCCACCAGCCGGGCCAGGAAGGCGTCGTACACGTCGTCGAGCACGTACACGCGCTCGATGCCCACGCAGGACTGGCCGGCATTGGTCAACCCGCCCCACAGGGCAGCCTCGGCTGCGGCGTCGACGTTCGCGTCGGAGTCGACGATCATCGCGTCCTTGCCGCCGCACTCGATCAGGACCGGCGTGAGCGTCCCGGCGCACGCCGCCATGACCTGCTTCCCGGTACGGGTCGAGCCGGTGAACGCGATCTTGTCCGCGCCGGCCCGGCACAGCGCCGCGCCGGTGTCGTGGAGCCCGTACACGGCCTGCAGGACCGGCTGCTCCGGCACGATGGAGGCAAACGTGTCGACCAACCACTGCCCGACTGCCGGCGTGTACTCGCTCGGCTTGAAGACGACCGTGTTGCCGGCCGCCAGCGCGTGCGCGATCGACCCCATGGGCGTCAGCACCGGGTAGTTCCACGGGCCGATCACCCCCACCACGCCGTACGGCTGGTACTCCAGGTATGCCTTGTGCTCCGGCGCCAGCACCGACCCGCGCACGCGACGCAGCCCCAGGACCCGCTTGGCGTTGCGCGCCGCCCAGTGCAGGTGGTCGAGCGCGGCGGCGATCTCCACGATGCCCTCGGCCTGCGGCTTGCCGCCCTCCGCGTTGACCAGGTCGGCCAGCTCGGTGATCCGGTTCGCCAGCAGCGCGCTCCACCGCGACAGCCGCTGCCGCCGCCCGGCGAACCCGAGCTCCGCCCACAAGCTGCTCGCCTCGCGGGCGCGGGCCATTGCGGCGGCCACCCCGCCCGCGTCGGACACCGGGAAACGGCCGACCTCCGCGCCGGTCGCCGGGTTCGTCGAGACGAGGTGCCCGGCTTCGATCACGGGCAAGCCGGGCGTACGGGTCGCCGTCATGCGCCGAGTCTAGACGTCGGGCTACTTAGGGGTAAGGTGCGTAGAGATGATCTTCTCAGCGATGTCGGCGGGGCTGGGCAGCTCGCCCCGCTCGGACAGGCCCAGGAACCGCTCGCGGTCGGGGAAGTACCCGCCGGCGGTGGCCGCGCGCCGGACCGAGGCCTGCATGTCGGTGTCCATCACCCCGGGGCTGACGTTCACGACCGTGTACCGGGGATCGTCGCCGAACTGGTCGGCGAGCGTGTCGATGAACCGCTCCCCACCGGCTTTCGTCGCACTGTAGACACTCCAGCCGCCGATCACCCGGTGCGCCGCGGTCGACGTGATGAACAGGATCCGGATGTCCTGCGTGGAATCCGGTGCCGCGGCGAGGAACGCGTTGGTGAGCAGCATCGGCGCGGTCAGGTTCACGGCCACGGCGGCAGCTATCGCCTCGGCGGGCAAGGCGCCGACCGCGCCGATCGGCTCCACGACGCCCGCGTTGTGGATCAGTGCGGCCTCGGTCGCCCCGGCCAGCTCGGTCAGCGGCGGGATCTCCAGCGCCGCCAGGTCGGCCCGGCACAGCGTGATCCGGCCCGGCTCCGCGCCGGCCAGTGCGCGCTGGTCGTCGGTGAAGTGCCGGCCGATCGCGATCAGCCGGTCGCCGCGCGCCGCCAACGCGGCGAAGAGTGCCGCGCCGAGACCACGGGAGACGCCGGTGAGCACCACCGTCCGCATGAGGCCGACCCTAGTGGCGCCGATTGACACCTAGGATGCCTATGCCTAGGTTCCGATGTATAGACCGCGGGACCCTGCCGACCAGCGGCTCGGGATGGAGGCACGTGAGCACCCGGAACGACGGTCCCGTCGACGCCTACCTCGACGAGCTGTTCGACCGGCTGGCCGGCACCGGGGCGGCCGGGTGGCGCGCGCTCACCGAAGCGCAGGACCACCTGGCGGCCGCCGCCGCGGACGAGCGGCAGCGCGGGCTCGACGAGTTGGCCGCCGGGTGGCGGCCGGCTGCTGGGCCTGCTCGCGCTGGTGGTACTGCACCTGGCCCGGCGGCCTGGGGAATTGCGGGGGTACGCCAGCCGCGCTGCGTCACCTGACACCGGCCCGCGATGTTCGGCGGGCGCCACGGCCAACGCCACCGCGCGGTGACGTGGCAGACTCGGGCCTGTGGCGCGGGAGTTCAACACGGTCGGTGTGGTCGGCCTCGGCACCATGGGTGCCGGAATTGTCGAGGTATTCGCCCGCAGCGGCGTCGCCGTCGTCGCGGTCGAGGTCAATGAGCCGGCGCTGGCGCGCGGCCGGGCGACGCTGACCGGCTCCACCGACCGGGCCGTGGCGCGCGGCAAACTCAGCGAGGCCGAGCGTGACGCGCTGCTCGGCCGGATCACGTTCGCCGTCGGGCTGCCCGCACTGGCCGACGTCGACCTGGTCGTGGAGGCGGTCCCGGAGCACCTCGACCTGAAGCAGTCGATCTTCGCCGAGCTCGACCGGACCTGCCGGCCGGACGCGGTACTCGCGACGAACACCTCCTCCCTGTCCGTCACCGAGATCTCGGTCGCGACGCACCGGCCGAACCTGGTCGTCGGCACGCACTTCTTCAACCCGGCGCCGATCATGAAGCTCGTCGAGGTGGTCCGTACGGTCGTGACCGCCGACGACGTGGTCGACGACATCGAGGCGCTGTGCACCCGGCTGGGCAAGGTCGACGTGACGATCAACGACCGGGCCGGGTTCATCGCCAACGCGCTGCTGTTCGGGTACCTGAACCACGCCGTGAGTCTGGCCGAGAGCCGGTTCGCCAGTCGCGAGGACATCGACGCCGCTATGAAGCTGGGCTGCGGGCTACCGATGGGACCGCTCGCGCTGATGGACCTGATCGGGCTGGACACCGCGTACGAGATTCTCGACACCATGTACCGCCGCGGCGGGCGGGACCGGCGGCACGCGCCCGCCCCGCTGATCAAGCAGATGGTCACCGCGGGCCTGCTGGGCCGCAAGTCCGGGCGCGGCTTCTTCACCTACCAGGGGCCGGGTTCGCCGGTGGTCGTGCCGGACGGGCTCACCCCGGACGAGGTGGGCACGCCGACTCCGGACAACGGCCGGCCGATCGCGAAGGTCGGCATCGTCGGATCGGGCACGATGGCCGGCGGCATCATCGAGGTGTTCGCGCGGGCGGGATACGAGGTCGTATCGGTCACCCGAGGCACCGAGCGATCGGCCACGCTACGCGGCACCGTCGCGGGCTCGCTGAACAAGGCCGTGGTACGCGGCAAACTGTCCGAAGTGGACCGTGACGCCGCCCTCGGCCGGGTGGCCTGGTCGTCCACGCTGGACCATCTGGCCGACGTGGACCTCGTCGTGGAGGCGGTGGTCGAGGAGCTGTCGGTCAAGAAGGCGCTGTTCGCCTCGCTGGACGAGATCTGCAAGCCCGGCGTGGTTCTCGCCACCACGACATCCTCGCTGCCGGTCATCGAGTGCGCGATGGCGACCGGCCGCCCCGAGGACGTGGTCGGCCTGCACTTCTTCAACCCCGCGCCGCAGATGTCCCTCGTCGAGGTGGTACGGACGATCCGTACCGCGCCGGAGGCCGTCGCCGCCGCCCGGGCCGTCTGCGTACGGCTGGACAAGCACGCCGTGGTCTGCGCGGACCGGGCCGGGTTCGTGGTGAACGCGCTGCTGTTCCCGTACCTGAACGACGCGGTGAAGATGGTCGAGGCGTCCTACTCCACCGCCGACGACATCGACTACGCCATGAAGCTCGGCTGCGGGTACCCGATGGGGCCGTTCGAGCTGCTCGACGTGGTCGGGCTCGATGTCGCACACGCGATCATCCGGCAGCTGTACCTGGAGCTGCGCGACCCCGGGTTCGCCCCGGCGCCGTTGCTGGAGCAGCTGGTCACCGCGGGCTACCTGGGCCGGAAGGTGGGCCGCGGGTTCCGCGACTACTCGCGCTGAGCCGATGTCGAGCTGAGCCCGTGTCAAGGGAGGCGGGTTGAGTGCCACGGGTGACCTCGACCGACCGGAGACGTGGCCCGAGTCACCGCTGCGGTGAAACTACGCTGGACAACGTGAGCCCCCGTCGCAACCGCCGGCTGGACGCGGGCGCGCCGGTCGACGACGAGCGGGCGCGCCGCGGCGTCGAGGCTGTGCAGGCGTGGACGGACGGGGACTGGCGCGTCCGAGCGATCCCGGGTGGCGCCGCGACCAAGACCTACCGGTGCCCGGGCTGCGAGCAGGAGGTGGCGATCGGGGTGCCGCACGTGGTCGCGTGGCCGGCCGATGGGCGGGGCGACGAGGCCGACCGCCGGCACTGGCACACCGGCTGCTGGCGGGCTCGCGACCGGCGCGGCCCGACCGGAAGGACCTGGTGATGTGAAGTCCGGGCAACCGCATGCCGGCGCGGCCGATTCGAGCGAGGATGTGCCGGTGACCGAGATCCGCGCGAACTCCATCCTGCCGGCCCGCCGGGACGAGATCGAGATGCACACCGTCGACGGGCTGGGGCTGGTCGGCGAGCTGGCGCGCCCGGCCGAGCGGGATCCGGTGGCCACGCTCGTCTGCCTGCACCCGCTGCCGACCCACGGCGGCATGATGGACAGCCACGTGCTGCGAAAGGCCGCCTGGCGGCTGCCGGCGCTCGCTGATCTCGCGGTCCTGCGGTTCAACACCAGGGGTACGGCGAGCCTGCGCGGTACCAGCGAGGGCACCTTCGGCGGGGGGGTGGCCGAGCAGTACGACGTGGCCGCCGCGATCGAGTTCGCCGAGTTCGCCGAGCTGCCCGCGATCTGGCTGCTGGGTTGGTCGTTCGGTGCCGAGCTCGTCCTCAAGTACGGCAGCGACCCGGCCGTGGTCGGCGTGATCCTGCTGTCCCCGCCGCTGCGCCTGACCACCGCCGAAGACCTCGCGATCTGGTGCCGCTCCGGCAAGCCGGTGATCGCCCTCGTACCGGAGTTCGACGACAACCTGCGCCCGGCCGAGGCCGGTGCGCGGTTCGCCGCGATCCCGCAGGCCGAGGTGGTGCCCGTACGGGGGGCGAAGCATCTCTGGGTCGGCGACGCGGACACCGTGCTGGACGAGGTCGTCCGGCGGGTCAACCCGGCGGTGCCGGTGCCGCTGCCGCGCGACTGGGCCGGCCCGATGAGCTACGGCGACGCGAGCGGGTACGCCGACCGCACCGTGGCCGCGTTCGCCGACGTACCGGTACTCGGGGCGGACGACGCGGAGTAGGCGTACCGCGAGGATGAACGGGATGGGCTCGGCTCTCGGCTCGCTCATCGTCGTCAACCGTGGACCTCCCGGTGACCCCGTCAGGCGGGGGTACGGCTGGAGTCGTCGCGGTCCCAGCGTACGGTGCCGTCGCGGCGTGCCCGGCGGCCCAGGAGCGCGGCGGTCGCGGTGAGCGCCACGTAGCAGACCGCATGCGGGATCAGCGCCGGCCGGCGGACGACCACGTCGCGCAGCCAGGACCACCGGTCGGCCCGGCGTACGGTCGAGCCGCTCGCCCGCATGGCCGCGTTGCCGGCGCGCACCCGACCGAGGCGGCGGACCAGATCGGCGGTGCGCAGCGGAGTGGCCACGACCGCGCCGACCGACTCGACCTGTACCCGCTCGTCCGGACCGAACAGCGAGTCCAGGAACAGGTCGTCCGCGGTCGCGGTGGGGAACTCGGCGAACCGGGCCCGGCCGGCGGCGGACACCGCGATCGCGCCGCGGCCGTAGAGTCCATTGTGGAGCGCAGGCAGCCGGCTGTGGATCCGGTAGTACGCCCGTACCGGCCAGGGCCGGCCGGTGGTGTCGAGGTCTCGCCGGGGCACCGCGACCAGCACGCCGGGCGCGTCCAGTGCGGCCGCCAGGGTACGGACCGCGGCGGTGTCGAGCACGATGTCCGCGTCGAGGTACAGCCGCGGCAGCCGGACCGCCTCGGCGTCGCCCGCGTTGAGTGCCTTCGCCTTGCCGGCCTCGGCGAGCTCGACGACGCGTACCCCGGGCACCGCGCGGGCGACCGCGGCGGTGCCGTCGGTGCAGCCGTTGGCCGCGACGATCACCTCGAACTCGTCGGGCCGCGCGTCGCGCAGCAGCGCCGCGAGGCAGCGCGGTAACACCGCCGCCTCGTTGTGTGCGGCGATGACGACGCTTACCACATCGACCGTCCAGTGAGGACCCGGCGCAGCCGGCGCGCCACGGCCCGGCGCCGGCGCCGGCAGCCTGCGTACTCGCGCAGGTCGAGCGAGGCCTCCTGGACGACCCGGGCCGACCGGCGCATCTGCTCGGTCCACTCGGCCACGGTCTCGACGCCGGTCGCTCTGGCCGACAGCGGGCGGCGCGCCATGAAGTCCGCGTCGGTGTGGTAGATCGTGTTGGGGCTGCGCGGGTCGTCGAGGTGGTCCTCGGCGAGGAACGGGTAATACCAGCCGTTCACGTACCCGGCCCGGGCCGAGCGCAGGCACCACGCGGTGAACGACTCGCCGCCGGCGATCGGGCCGACCCGCTCGACGGCGGCGCGCTTGAGCAGGTAGCCGCTGCCCTGTACCCAGTGGTTGCGCATAAGACGGTGACCGCCCGGGTAGCCGGCCAGCTTGCGGGTGACCAGCGCCGGATCGGTGTCCTCGGGCGGGAACCGCCAGGTGCCGATCACTCCGAACTCGGCGACATCCTCGTGCGCGCGGCGCAGCGTCGTGAGCCACTCTCCGGCCGGCAGGCAGTCATCGTCCACTTTGCTCAGATAGCGGCCGGACGACTCGGCCCACAGCCAGTTGGTGGGCGTACGCAGGCCCACATTCGCCACACTGTGGTGGAACCGGTGCACCGCGTCGGCGTACTCCTTGACGACCTGCAGCGTCGGTTCGTCGGAACCGTTGTGCCACAACCACACCCGGGCATCGGGAGGGCAGGTCGAGAGCAGGTGTGGCAACGACAGCCGGACGTACTCCGGCCGGTCGTACGTGACCATCAGGATGTCGACCGTCATGTCGTCGATCCGGCGGCGTTCATCCGCTCCGCCCGGGTGACCCGCCAGAGGGCGCCGGCCAGACCCAGGAGCAAGTTCATTGTCACGACGTACGTGGTGAAGAACAGCGCGTCGAACGTGAACGCGGAGATCGCCAGCACGCCGATCCCGACGGCGAACACGGTGGCCAGATCGCGGTCGCGGTCCTTCTGGACGAACCGGCGTACGCGGCCGGCGAGCACGATGCCGGACAGGAACAACCCGGCGAACCCGAGGACGCCGATGACGCCGGTGCTCACGAGCGTAACCAGCCATTGGTTGTCGAGCAGCCGGTACAGCTCGGGGATGAACGTACCCACGCCGCGGCCGAGCCACGGTCGCTCTTTGATCAGCGGCGTGACGTACGCGTAGTCCTCGACCCGGCCCTGCACGCTCGGGTCGTTCTCCGAGTGGAACAGCAGGGACCGCAGCGTACCGAGCAGCCCTGGCTTCGTCACCTGGAGGCCGGCCGCGAGGACGACGCCGACCACGAGCACGTTGAACGACGTGCGCAGCGGCCACACGAGCATGAACAGGAACATCGCGGCAACGAGCGCGAGGATTCCGGTACGCGAGATGGAGATCGGTACGACACCGGCGCACAGCGCCGCGGCGGCCCCGTAGAGCTGCCGGTCGCGGCGGTTCTCGGCGAACCGGGCGAAGTGGATCGCAACCAGCAGCGCGATCACCATCAGCACGCTGAACTCGATGTAGTGCCCGGCCGTACCCGCGACCCGGGTGAGCCCGCCGGCACCGCGGTCCGAGAAGCCGACCAGTTCCCGCTTGAACTGCAGGACCGGTGGCAGTTTCAGGTACCCGGTGATGTCGATCCGCAGCACGAACTGGGTCAGTGCGAAGAACGCCATCACCGAGGCGCCGATGACCAGCCAGCGCAGCACCCGGTCGATGCGGTCCCGGGTCAGTACGCCGTCCGCCGCGGCCAGCAGCACGCCCGCCCCGGCGAGCGCGGCCAGTACGGTGCGGTCCGCGCTGTTCACTTCGAGGCCGGTGAGCCCGCGCAGCGACCCGGCCGCGTACGACATGGCCATCGTGGCGAAGTAGAACACGAGTGCCCAGCGCATCGGCTGGCGGCCGCGGGTGACCAGCGTCGGGTGCAACCGGCTCATGCCCCACCAGACGAGCAGGCCGAAGGCCACCAGCGTGCTCGGCCGGCCGAGGTCGGTCAGCGGCGGGAAGACGAGCCGGGCCGGCAGCACATAGGCCAGCACGATGACGATGATCACTCCGCCGGTGCCGTCCGGGTGCAACCGGTCGGGCAGAACGCCCTCGTAGACCGTCTGCGTGCGGCGCGCCGACTGGTACGCCCGCCCGCCCGGCCGGGCTCCGTTGACGTGCGTCGCGGTCAACGTCCGGTTTTCTCTCCGTCATCGGCCGTCGACGCACGGACCGCACTCAACATGATCGTGTCATCGGAGCGCGCACCCTCGCGGACGAACTCGGCCGAGACGGGCGTACGAGGAGCCGCCGCGGGCTCACCGGTGCCCACCTCGGGCGAGCCGGCCCCGGGCCGGCCGCCGGCGCT
>JAEHDK010000112.1 GCA_016880465.1 Micromonosporaceae bacterium | reverse complement strand
GCACCGCCGAGATCTATACCGCGGTGGCGCCGTCGGTGGTCACCATCGAAGCCGTACGCCGGGGCGGGAAGGTAGGCGGTGACAAGCACGAGTACGTAAAGATCACCTTCGCCGATGTCGTCATTTCCAGCTACTCGATGAACGCGACCGCCGGCTCGTTGCCGCAGGACACCTTCAGCCTGAGCTTCAACAAGATTCAGTACGAGTTCGTCCCGCAGCGGGAGGACGGCAGCCCGGATGCTCCGGTCCGGTTCTGCTGGGACGTCGAGAACGGTCGCGCCTGCTGACCGTACGCCCGGGCGGCATCAGGGCCCGCCCTCTCGGTGATGGGGCGGGCTCGGTGGCGCACCTGCGGGTACGTCGACCAGCCGACGTCACTGAGCCGTCGACCCGTCGCGGGTGCGGAGGTACGTGATGACGGCGAGCACCCGTCGATGGTCGCTCGGCGCGGGCGGTAGCCCCAGCTTGGTGAAGATCCGGGCGACGTGGGTCTCGACCGTCTTGGCGGTAAGGAACAGGAGACCGCCGATGGCCCGGTTGGACCGGCCCTCTGCCATGAGCCCGAGAACCTGTCGTTCCCGCGGGGTGAGGGCAGCTAGCGGGTCGTCGGCACGCATGCGGTTCAGCAGTCTGGCGACGATGTCGGGGTCGATGACCGATCCGCCTGCGCCGACCCGCCGGATCGCGTCGACGAACTCGTCCAGGTCGGTCACGCGATCCTTGAGCAGGTAGCCGACGCCGCGCGGGGGGTCCGCCAGGAGTTGAGCGGCGTGCGCGGTTTCGACGTGATGCGACAGCACGATAACGCCGGCGTACGGGTGCCGGGAGCGAAGCTGCGCTGCGGCGATCAGGCCTTCGTTGGTGTGGGTGGGCGGCATCCGGATGTCCACGAGGACCAGGTCGGGGCGCAGAGTGCCGACGGCCTGGATGAGCTGATCGGCGTCACCGACCTGCGCGACGACCGTCAGGCCCCTGGCTTCGAGCAGGCCGGCCAGCCCTTCCCGGAAGAGCATCGAGTCGTCCGCTATGACAACGCGCACGGGATCTCCGCCGTCAACCTGGTGCCCCGACCGGGCGGGCTGTCCACCTCGAATACGCCATCCAGGGCGGCGACCCGGTCGGCCAGCCCGGTCAGGCCCGATCCGCCGCCCGGCGCCGCGCCACCGATCCCGTCGTCGGCGACGGCGACGCGCACCCGCCCGTCGGACCGTTCGACCTTGATGGCCACGGCTGTCGCCTGTGCGTGCTTGGCGGCATTGGCCAGGGCCTCGGCGACCAGGTAGTAGATGCTGACCTCGACCGACGCGGGCAACCGCTCCAGCGGTACACCCATGACCTCCGCCGGTACGGGTGAGCGCTCGGCGAGCGATTCCAGGGCGGCGACCAGCCCGCCCTCGCTGACGATCGCCGGGTGGATACCGTGCGCCAGCCGCCGCAGCTCGACCAGCGCCGCCCGGGCCTCCGCCGCGGCCGCGTCGAGCACCGCGGTCTCCGGCGTGGACCCTTGTCCGGCGGCCGCCATCCGCAGGGCAAGTGACAGCGAGACCAACCGTTGCTGTACGCCGTCGTGGATGTCGCGTTCGATGCGCCGCCGTTCCTCGTCCTGGGCGGCCACAATTCGCAGGCGGGATGCCTTCAGTTCCTCGATAAGCCGCAGGTTGTCCAGTGCGACACCGACCTGGGCGGCCAGATCGTCCAGCAGCCGCCGCTCGACTCGGCGCAGCGCCTGTCCCGGTAGGAGGGTTACGGCCAACGCCCCGACCAGAGCGCCCTGGTGACGCACCGCTGCCACCTCGGATGCTCCGGGTACGGCTGGCATGCCACCGTCGCCGAGCGGTGCTGCCAGCCGCTCCGGATCCGGTGGCCAGCAGGTCGCTCGATGTAGTTGTCGATCCGCCACCAGCCAGACCTCCACCCGGGCCGCGCCGGTGCCTTCGGCGAGCGTTGTGGCGAGGTGCGGGAGCAGATCCTCGGCCGCGTACGCGTCGCCCATGCGGCGGGCGAGCACGGTCAGCACCTCGTACGGCGTGGCCCGCTCGCCGTAGACCAGCCGGTTCGCCAGGCGTTGTACCCGGGTCCGGACGGGTTGGAAGGCCACGGCTACCAGCGCGGTGGCTAGTACCGACAGGCCGAGGCCCGTCTCGCCGGCCCGCCCGATGGCGGTACCCACGACGGCGACAACCGCGACGTAGCCGCCGGTGACCAGTACGGCCAGCGCGCCGACCACGATGGTCCGCGAGATGACCATGTCGATGTCGTACAGGCTGTGTTTGAAGATCGCGACGGACACGGCCAGCGGAACCGCGCAGACCGCAATGGGGTACGTCAGTGTCGCGATGGTGGTGAACGGCGGCCCGGCAGCCGAACCGGCGGTGACGGCCACCCAGGTCACCGCGACCACCACGCCGGCGTAGGTGAACCACTTCAGCTGCTGGCGTGGCACACCGGACGAGCGGCGCAGCCGGACGAAGGGTGCGCCGACGGAGCCGAGAATGGCCAGCAGAAGAAGCACCCATCCGGCGCCGGAGTCGAGCCTGCCGACGATCTCGACTCCGGCCGGGTTGTCCACCATGTCGAAGTCGCCACTCAGCGGACCGGGTGCGGTCGCCCAGGTGAGGAGGAGGAACGTCACGGCCGCGCCGGCGAACCAGGCGAATGGGCGCCACCGCGGCGACGGCAGCCGTCCATCGGGGAACAGCAGGAAGAGGAACGTAAATGCGAGCCCGAAGGACACCGTAGGAAGCCAGGTGTACGCCCAGGCGGCCTGTCCGGTGCCGGGCAACCAGGTGCGGCCCGCGACGAGGCCGAGCGCGGCATAGTAGGCCGTCAGCACCCACACCTGACCGGCGAGTCCGGCGATGAGCAGGATGAGACCGATCCGGTTGCCCGGCCGGCGGGAGAACACGAACACGACCAGCCCGACCGCCGACCACGCGAGGAACGCGATGGGCGACGTGGCCTCCTCGACCTGTGTGTCGAACAGTAAGGGCCCGACCGGCCAGGTAAGTGCCCGCAGCGCGACGGTGGCCAGCAGTACGGCGGCCAACAACGACCCGAGCCAGACGACCAACGCGCCGCGGGCACGCCCCGGCCGGTGGTCAATCGCCGCCGGCCGGCTCGCCACCGGCACCGCTACCTCGGGCTCAGCTCGGCCCATCGATGATCGCCTCCAGCGCCGGGCCGGAAAGGTCAGCCTTGGCCACGAACCCGCGCACCCCGCTGGCCCGCACCCGGTCACCGAAGTCCGCCGGATCCCGGCTGGAGACCAGCACCACGGATGGCCGCATGCCGCCGCGCAACTGGCGGGCAACCTCGAAGCCATCGATGTCGGGCAGGTGCACGTCGAGCAGGACGACATCGGGGTTCAGCCGCGCCGCCTCGCGTACGGCAGTCCGGCCGTCCGCTGCCTCGCCGACGACGCGGTAGCCATGCGCGTTCAGCAGGGCGCGGGCCCAACTGCGGAACCCCGCATGATCGTCGACGATCAACACCGAACGCCCCACGTCGACAGTCTCCCATCGCAGCGCCACACCGTCGTCAGGGTGGGCCCGGACCCGAGATGGGGAGGCCACACCGACGACGCCATGCCTCCGGGCTCCGTACCGTCGCGCCGGAAGGCTCGCCCAGCGGAAGACAGGAGCAGCACGATGACCGACCAACTGCCGGCGGAAATCACCATCCACAATGGACGCAGCTCGACCCAACTGCGGATCGGTGCCTGGGTACGCGCGAACGCGGTCGGGCTCGGCCTTACGTTCGCGTTGTTCGGGTTGGTCGGCGAGGGCATGGAAGCGATGGGAGCCGAGCACGACACCGCCGCCTGGGGCGTGCCGACGCTCGCGGCCATGGTTCTCGGGGGTACGGCGTTCGCCGCGCTGCGCGGCCGGGTCCTGGGCGTGCACCACCGTGGCCCGCGTTGGCACCTGGTGGCGATCGGAGCCGGCAGCACCGCCGGTTTCGTGGCGGGGCTGGTACCTCCGCTCGACTTTCTCACCGGCATCCTCGCGGCCGGCACGATCGGGGGAGCTGTGCAGCTGCGGCGACTTCGGCGCCAGGCCGGCCGTACGCGCCGTTCGACCCTGGTGGGCGTTGGTGGCTGGCTCCTCGGCGGTCTGGCCGCGGTAGCGGCCGCGATCCTCGTGGCGGACGTGATTCTCACCGGGATGCTGGACCTCGCCGACGAGGTCAACGGCGTCGGTGGGTTCGTTGCCATCCTCGCGTTGGTGGGCCTGGTTGGCGGCGCCGTCGGCGGGGCTATCGAGGGCGGCGCCCTGCGCCGCGGACTCGCCCGCGCCGGGGACCAGGACGACGGGTGACCATGAATTGTCCGAGCGGCTCGGCACACGTGGCGTCGCGGGTTTCCCCGCGCCTACACCCTGGGCACTCCGGGCGTCGGCAGGTCCGCCGGTGTGATGAGGCCGTAGTGACCGTCGTACCGACGGTAGAGCACCTCGCCCCGACCGGTCCTGGGATTGGCGAAGAAGACGAACGGGAGGCCGGTGGTCTCCAGCCGCTGCCTGGCCTTGGCGACTGTCGTCGTCGGAGCCGGATGCGGGCTGAGTGTCATCGGCATCTCCGACAGTCCAAGCCATCGTGGTCCCGATGCCAGCCGGGCCAGCCGGTACCCCGTCGGGCCGCCCCGGTAGACGACGGCATCCGTACCGGTTGCCGCCTCGGTGAACAGGTGGAAGTCGTAGCCCATCTGATCCATCTCCCGCGCGGCCTCCGCCGGGCTCAGCGTCGCCGGGCTGACCGACCCCCTTTCGACGATCTGTCGTTCCTCGACGGGGCGTGGACGATACGGCGGGCGGTGCGCTCGCTCGCTGCCGTGGCGCCACTCGTGCGGCGCGACCACCGGGTAGCTACCCCGACGTGCCTCCCAATGCCGCTTCCGCCGCACCAACCGCCGCCGTAACCGGTCCACGAGCAGGTCGACCGCTTCGTACCAGGTGCCCGCGGCCACCTGTGCGCGGACCAGCCGACCGCCGACGTGGAGGTTGGCCTGCGCACGTACCGGACGCGCCACGGCCGGGTCGGGCTGGTGGGTCAGCCTGACCTGGATACGCAACACCGGATCACCCAGGCGAGCGACCAATCTTGTGATCTTGTCCCGGGCCCGCTTGATCACGTTGTCGGGTAGATCACCCTGTACGACGACGTTGATATCGGACGTGTCGACCAATCGGTTCATGGTTCCTCCACTCGGCCGAATCGGGGCCGGATCCTCGATGGCCCGAGGCCGCCGAACCCGTACGCCTGGCTCTCAGGCTCGATTCCGCCGGCGGTGGCGCACAGGGCCGAAGGTCCCGCGCCCGGATAGCGGTCGCGATACAGGAGAGCGTGGCCGGCGGATACGGGTCGGTCAGAGATGCAGCATCGAGTCTTTAGACCCTGTCGACCGGCCCGTGCCGGCGACACCGTGGACCCATGAT
Organism: Micromonosporaceae bacterium; assembly: GCA_016880465.1. Taxonomy (GTDB): domain Bacteria; phylum Actinomycetota; class Actinomycetes; order Mycobacteriales; family Micromonosporaceae; genus EFPC-2. Next base: position 248 of record JAEHDK010000112.1, on the reverse strand, counting down.
GGAGCGGGTGCACTCGTGGCCAGCCGATGACCTGGGCCCTGAGACGGTGTGCTTCTTCGGGCTGCCGGCCGGCGCCGAGGGAATCGTGGTGGTAGACAACCTGACGCTGGGGCCCGCGATCGGCGGGGTACGGCTCGGCGATGCCGTCACAGCTGTAGAGGTGGCCCGGCTGGCCCGCGCAATGACGATCAAGAACGCTGCGGCCGGGCTGCCCCACGGTGGTGGGAAGGCCGGCATCCGGGTGGCCG
>JAEHDK010000802.1 GCA_016880465.1 Micromonosporaceae bacterium | reverse complement strand
CGTCGACCTCGCCCAGCCCGCCCTCGCCCAGCCCGCTCTCGCCAAGCCCGCTCACGCCCAGCTCCTCCAGCCGCGTGTCCGCACTCATAACGTCATCCTTTCGCCTCGTCGTGTCCCGTCGTAGGTGTGACGGGTGCGGGCGCGACAACTCATCACCAGGGCCGGTCGTCATGGCTGATCCGGTGACGGATCCGGGCGGCGGAGCACGACGCGTCGTACGGCGAGGAGGGCGCGGGACCCGCCGGAGTGGCCTTGGGTGCGCGACCGCCTGGCGCCTGCCGGGTCGCCTGGTTCACGACGACGCTGCCGGAGTGCGCCCCGCACATCACCCCGCTGGTCTTCGTGTGGCACGAGGGCGCGCCGTGGCTGCGCACCGGCCCCGAGAAGCAGAAGGCGCCCAGCCTCGCCGCGGACCGCGCTGCTCACCGGCACCGACGAGCTGCACGAGGGATCGACGTCGTCGTCGAGGGCACCGCCGTCCGCGAGACGGACACCGTGACGCTCGAAAACCATGAGTAAACCATGGGTGTGATCTTGAAAATGAGCCCGGCGCCTTGGTGTTCACCGCTTCAGGACTTCCGGGGGGACGGAGGCAACCTTCGAACCAAGGGAAGTGCGGGCCTCTTGCGGTCTTGCCAGGCCTGGCGACGTCGGGACCGGGCGATAGACGGTCTGCCGTCCCCTCGCCCCCCGGTTCGGGAGATTTCAAACCCGAGATTGTCGGATCTGTCGGACGCCGTTCGTAGCGTAGGTGGAGACGGACACCGGGTCCGGCCGAGCAGAGGGAGCAAACATGCCCGAGTACCTCATCTACTTCAACCAGCAGTGGGTGGGTGACCACACCGAGGAGCGGTTCCGCGGGCGCGGGCCACTCGCCCGGGCGGTCGTTGACGAGATAAAGGCCGCCGGGGCGTACGTCTTCGCCGGGGGTCTGGAGGAAGAGGACGGCCCGGTCTTCAGTGCCGACGCCACGAGCGGCACATTGTTGTTCACCGACGGGCCCTTCGTCGAGAGCAAGGAGTTCCTGGGCGGACTGACCGTGGTGGACGTGGCCGACGAGGAGGCGGCCAGAATGTGGGCCGGCAAGATCGCGGAAGCGTGTGGCTGGCCCCAGGAGGTTCGCCGATTCAAGCCGCGGCGCGAAGCCCAGGGATGAGATCGCCACTTGTCCACTGAGGGTTGTCTGACGCCGTGCTGCACGTTCACGACGTGCGGCACACGGGAAGTACCTGGTCTGCCCAGAGCGGCGCGACGTTGAGGGAGCTGATGGCCTGGATCGGTCGCTCCAGCGTGCGGGCGGCGATGGTCTACCAGCATGCGACCCGGGACCGGGACCAGGCCATCGCCGGCGCCTTGGACCAGCTGATCGACGCTGCCCGGCGCGTTGCCGATGACGGTGGTGCCGCGTGATCTGGCACGGATCTGGCACGCGGGCGATTCTCGCGGGACGGAAACACGAACGCCCTGGTTCGAGAACGGGCCTCGTGACCAGGGCGTATGCCTTGCTCCTGTTGCGGGTGGACCGGATGTGGCAGAACCCGAACCGCATTCCAGCAGCACAGGGGCCAGTGGTGACAGTCCCGGCAGTGGGTAGGCGTGCGGTCTGACCGCAGTCATTTGACATGAACGCGCAGCCACGCGGGCCAGGTGAACCGTCTGTACGGTGCGGCAGTGAACGTGATGTGGCCAGCGGACGGTACGCCGCCAACGGCCATGCTGGCTAAGGGCGTCCGTGAGGTGCTCGACGCGTTCGTTAAAGGCCTCGGCCACGCACCCGGCTGGTGGGGCTGTTTGAGATCCTGCACGACGGTGCGCGTACCCTGCCCGGATGATGCGTTGACCGATGCCCACCCGGACGAAATCGTCGGTTTCGTCGAGCGTCCACGTGCCCGGTCGCGCACGACCAAGGCCCTCGCCGACCTTAACGACGGCCCGTACGTCGCCGCCTCACGAGCGTTCAACGAGTGGTGGCAGGCCGGTCCTGGTGTGCCGATTCACAGAGGGGCCCCTCGTTCCCAGCGCGACGATTCTGCGCCGTTCGGGGCCGGCGTCAAGGCCAAGCCCGCTGCGCGGGTCGACCTCCGGTCGAGCCTTGACCGCGACCACTCATCGGCGTTTGTCCGCACCGAGCCGGGAAAGAGGAGAAACCGGTCACAACCGGCCGGGCCTTGGGGGTTGACACGGCCCCGCTCCTTCAGGGATGACCTGCTCATCTCGTGATCACATTCATTCACCGTCGGTCTACGCGAGTGGATTTGCAGTCCGACAACAGCGAGCCCGTGGCGGTTGCGTTGGCGGCCGGCCTCGTTACAGCGATTCGCTGAGGCGGACGCGCCGGCGATCCGGTCGACCGTGGCAGATGCGGCAGTCGGGATGGGTGACGGCCAGCACTGGTCGAAGCTGGGCGCACGGTCATGGATTGGCCCGGTGTGCTTGGTTGTAGGCCAGGACAATCTCGGCGGAGAGGCGCCCGCGGTCGGCGACGTCGTGTCCGGCGGCGCGGGCCCAGGCGCGGATCTGCGCGGCGCTCACCCGCTCTGTCGGGCGGTCGAGTGCCCGTGGCTCGGGCGGCTGGGCGACGACCGCAGCGGGGGGATCTGACCGTGCTGCGGCGTCCGCAGCGGCGGGTCTGGGTAGGCGGGTCTGGACGGGTCCGGCGCTGAATCCGAGGCGGCGGTAGATGGTCAGGCGTTTGCCGTGCATCCTGCCGAGCATCGGCACCTTGGTGTCGGCGTAGTCGTGTACGGTGGCCTCGGTCTTGCCGGGGTGCTCCCGCAGGATCCGGCCGACGTACTGGGTGAGCGGTGACTCCGATGACAGCGGGTAGGTGAGGAAGACGGTATCCAGGCGCGGGCAGTCGAAGCCCTCGCCGATGTAGCGGTCGGTGGCGACCACGACCAGTGGCGGCTGTCCGTGCCGCGGGTCCGCCAGCGCGTCGAGGGCCGTGAGGCGTTGTTTGGGTTTGAGTCCGCCGTGCAGTGTCACCGGGTGCAGGCCTCGGCCGCGTAGGCCCTTGGTGAGCACGTCGACGTGGTCGGTGCGTCCGGTCAGCACCAGGCAGTTGCGGCCGCTTCGGACCGCCTCCGTAACGTCGCCACAGATCTGCGTGTTCCGTTCGACGTCGGCGACCAGGGCGGGCACGGTGATGGAGGTGAACAGCCCGGTGGTCTCGCTGTCGATGTCATCGCGGAGCGTGAAGCCAGTAGGGTGCACGACCAGCCTCAGGACCAGGTCGGGGGTCGCCGTGACGCGGTGACGGATGGGTCCACAGTGCATGAGCATGATCTGGTCGCGGTGGTCGGTCCGTTTCGGAGTTGCGGTCAGACCGAGCCATCGGCGGGCCGGGATGTCGCGGATCGCGGCCTCGAATGTCTCTGCGGCGACGTGGTGACACTCGTCGACCACGACGAGCCCGTACCCGTCGAGCAGGGTGGCGGGATCGTCGTGCCGGGCGAGGGTCTGCAGCATGACCAGGTCGACGACACCGGTGCGGCGGGACTTGCCGCCACCGATCTGGCCGATCTGCTGGCGGTCGAGGCCGAGGAATGTGGCGAGCCGGTCCTGCCATTGCTTCAGCAGTGGCGCCCGGTCCATCAACACGAGCGTCGGCGTGGCGTGGTGGGCGATGAGCGCGCACGCCATCACGGTCTTGCCTGCACCGGGTGGCGCAACGAGCACGCCCATTGCGTGGCCGGCCAGGGCGTCGATCGCGCGTCGCTGGGCATCGTCGCGCGGCGTGCCGGTGAAGGTGAACCGCGCCGGTGCCGGGTCGGGGCGTACGTCGGTGATCTGCAATCGGGCGCCGGCTTCCGCCACGATGTACCTTGCCTCGTCGACCACGCCGCGCGGAAGGTACAGGTGCTCGAGCGTCTCGAGGTAGCAGCGCAGGAACCGTGGCGTGTTCCAGACCGAGAAGCCCATGCGCTGCTTGTCGTGAAACTCGGCGTTGTGCAGCGAAGCGAGATGCTTCAGCGTGGCGAGCAGGCCCGGTGGCAGCCCGGCCCGGCGGATCGCCAGCATCCCGGCCAGCTCCGCCCGGATCACCTCGGGCGGAGCCGGTTCGGCAGCGAGTGGACTTCTGCGTAGGCGGGTGGCGGGACCCACGACCGGCGGCTGCAGCCGCTCCACCGTCTCCACAAGCTGTCGGCGGTCCATCCGCGCCATCGAACTCAGGGACGCGAACTGGTCCGGGTACGGCTGCAGCGTATGCGGGTCGACGAACAGAGTGGTGTTGCTGTGCCAGCGGCATCGGCCCTGTAGCGGCAGTGTGACCAGGTTGCCAAGCCCGCGTCTGGGGATGAAATCCTGGGACGGGAACATCCGGTCGTAGCTGTCCAAACCGAGTTCGCCACGCACAGCCATCGCCTCCCGCAGCAACGCGGCACCCAGAGCCCGCGCGTCCGCCGCTGGCACCGGCTCGGTGAAGAACGTCCATACGTGTGCGCCCTCGCCGGACCGGGATACCTCGACCGCGGTGGGAACGCCGGCAGCGTCGGCGACCTGGGCGTAGGCGGCACAGTCCAGCCGCCACGTCGCGTCGTCGAAGTCGCACACCAGCAGCCGGCACGTGCTGTCCGGCAGCATGACGTAGAGCCCGACCGTGGTCGGGTTGTCGCGCAGATGGTCCTCGAGGACCGCGTCGGTCAGCGGGAGGAAGTCGTGGTCCTCCTTGCGCGAACCTGGTCGACGCTTGGGTGCCCAGCCCTTCTCGCCGGTTGTCCGGTTCTCCCACGGGTATGCGTAGACGTCCTGCCTTCCGGCGAACAGCGTCCGGAACAAGGCGAGCTTGTCCACCTCCGACGAGGTTCGGTCGACCAACGGCAAGCCAGATCCAGAATCACCAGGCCGTACGACCGGAAGTGCAATGGTGCTCGGCTGCGCGGGCCTAGCGAGAAGCGGCTCGCCACGGTGGTCCGCGCGGCTCGGCGCCGGCGTGCGAGTTGGTGGCTCGACCTGCGCGGTGACCCGTGCCAACTGCTCCCGCAGGCGCTCGACCTCGGCGCGCAGTGCCGCGTTCTCCGCGAGCAACGATGTGAGGTCAGCGTCGCGCGACACGTCGGTGGCGCTCGTCACTGTCAGCCGACGGTGATGCGTTCGTCGCCGAACCGTGCGACGATCTCTACCTCCCCGCCGAGCGCCTCGACGTAGCTGCGCACGGTGGCGATCTCCGCCCGATCCAGCTCGCCGCGCTCGATGCGGGAGATCCTCGACTGGGACACGCCGATCCGCTCAGCCAGGGTGCTCTGATCGAGACCGTACGCCTGGCGGATCTCGGCAAGGCGGTGCGCGCGCACATTGGCGCGAAGCTTCGCCCCCAGTTCGTGCACGCGGGTCTCGTCCAGGCCGGTGTCGACGGCCTGCGCCCGTACGTCCCTCCAGTTACGCGCCATCCTCTGTCCTCTCCGTGCCGTACTCGCCGTCGAGCCATCGTTGGTAACGCTCTCCGCCACGGGAATGTTCTCGTCGTACCAGCGGTTCCATCGCCCGGTCTTGTCACCGGCGACGAGAAGAACCGCTTGCCGTTCCGGGTCGAACACGAACAGGATCCGCACCTCGGAGGTGCCCGCCGACCCCGGGCGGAGCTCCTTCAGGTTGTGGATCTTCGAGTCCTCGATCCGGTCCACCAACGGACGGCCCAGGTTGGGTCCGTCCGCCTCCAACTGGTCGATCGCCGCGGTCACCAACTCTGCTGACCTCGGGTCGCTGCGACCAGAGCCATGAACCAGTCGTCGACCTCGTCGACCAGGATCACCATCCACGCCACGACTCTCAAGTATGACCCATGTGTCATATGACGACAAGGTTCTACACATCTCGGGATGCGATCTGTGCTCGGCATGGCGAGCCTGCGATGCTGATGCGCATGACGGACGACCCGGCATTGTTCGACCTGCCATCCGAGCCGCGGCCGGTAGGCCCTTCGCGGGTCGAGCGCGGACAGCCCAGGGGAACCTACGAGCGCACCGTCCTGGCCGAAGTTCGAGTCGTCGATTCGGGAGCCCTCTGCGCAGCGGCCGTGCACGCCTTCGACTCGGCACCGACCATCACCATCGCCTGGGACGACCGGGAGGACCATGCCGATGAGGGCGACGAGCGCGCTGCGGCCGAGCGCGATCTGCTGACCCGCGACCCTGGCGCCGCGCTGTCGTGGCTCATCGAACCGGTCGACTCACACCTGCCCCTCGACGAGGCCGGAGCGGCCCGCACCTACGCCTCAAGAGTCGAGATCGATGACATGACCGGGGCCGGCTTGAGCGTGCGATGGACGGTCGAGTTGATGGTCCGGGACGTTGCCGCATTCCGAAAGGTCGCGCTCGATGCCAGCCCGGATGCCGATCCCGTCGAGATCGCGAACAGCATCGCCACCGCGTGGAACCACGCCGTCGATCCATACGCACCGCTACAAGATATCCCCGGCATTTCATGGACCCCCGTCGACGTCGATGTCGAACATGTACCGGCAGCCAAGCGGCGACGCTCCCCCCGGCAGGCGAACAGCTCCGACCTGCCCAATCCGTCGGCGGGTTGACCGTCCCACAGCGATCTCGCCCCAGGATGCCTACGACGCTGGCGACATCCCAGCGCTGTGTGCCGCCACGGGGCTGGAGATGGAACAGCCAACAGGCCGACGTTCCCGCGCCGAACACGCAACGCCAAGCTCGCCGCGGAAGGAGAGT